>JAYTFP010000315.1:0-8456 GCA_043734285.1 Acidimicrobiaceae bacterium | reverse complement strand
CCAGCCGATGCCGCCCTCGGAGAGCGCGAACTTCAGCCGTGGGAACAGCTGCGGCACCCGCGACCACATCAGGTCGGCGGCGGTGTCCATGACGCTCGTCGGTTGGAGCGTGAGCATGGTCGTGAACGGCGCGTCGAGCGACGGCAGCTTCACCTGCGACGACGAGCCGATGTGCAGGCAGATGACCATCTCGTGGTCGTCGCAGGCCTGCCAGAAAGGATCCCAGTGCGGCTGGTGGAAGCTGGGATGGCCGAGCTTCTCGGGATTCTCCGAGAAGGTGACCGCGCGCACCCCGAGACCGGCGACGCGACGCACCTCGGCGGCCATCAGTTCGGGATCCCAATAGGGCACCAGCGCCAGCGGGATGAATCGTCCCGGATGCGCGCCGCACCACGCCTCGATGTGCCAGTCGTTGTAGGCGCGCAGCACGGCGAGTGCGAGTTCGTGGTCGGCGGTGTTGGCGAAGATCTGGCCGCAGAACTGGGGGAACGAGGGGAAACACAGCGACGCGAGCACGCCGCCTGCGTTCATGTCGTCGACGCGCCGGTCGACGTCGTAGCAACCGGGCCGGATCTCGTCGAAGCGGGTGGGCTCGATGCCGTACTCCTCCTGAGGGCGGCCGGAGACGGCGTTGAGCCCGAAATTGGGGATCTCGACGCCCTCGAAGAGCCACATCTCGCGCCCGTCGGGGCGTTCGATCACCCGTGGGGCCCGATCGGCGAGCCCTGCGGCCAGGCGCCCGTCGAACATGTCACGGGGCTCGACGAGGTGGTCGTCGACACTGATCAGGATCAGGTCGTCAGGGATCAGGATCAGGTCGTCAGGGATCACGATCAGGTCGTCGGGCTCGAGGGACGTGCGCTGCGGTGCTGGGCTCATGGATGGCCGGTCATTCTAGTGGGGGACCGTGCGGACTCGCCTCGAGTCCGGTTATCGTTCGCCATGCGCATTCCGACAGCGGTGCGGCATGCAGTGTTGCGATCCGGGATCAAGCGGCCCGCTGGGCGGATCGTCGACTATCCGCTGAAATTCGGTGCCGCCGCGATGTTCGAGCACCTCGGACCGTGGGTGACGCGCTGGGTCGTCGACGGCGCCGAGTCAGGTGGCCTGGTCGACTACAACGAGGCCCATACGACGATGCTGCGCCACCCACGATTCGCCGTCGAGGTCGCCGGGAAATCCGTGCTCGACCTCGGCCCGTTGGAGGGTGGGAACACGGCGATCCTCTGCGAGATGGGCGCCAAGTCCGTGCTGGGTGTCGAAGGTCGCGCCGCCAACGTCGCACGGTGCCTCTTCATCAAGAACGCGCTTGGCCTCGACGCGGCACGCTTCGAGCTGGGCGATGCCCGAACGGTCAGCGTCGACAGCCACGGCGCATTCGACATCGCGGTTGCAACCGGGATCTTGTACCACGTCGATCGACCCGACCTCGTGCTCGCGAGGCTTGGCGAGATGGCCGACACGCTGATTCTTTCGACGCACTACGCGACCGACCGGTCACCGTCGCAGATCGCGGCCACCTCGACGTTCGGCGACAACTACCGCGGTCGGCTCTTTCGCGAGGGAGGGCCGGACGAGGTGAACTCGGGGCTCCAATCCCAGGCGGTGTGGCCGTATGAGCCAGACCTGCTGCGGATGATCCGGGCGGCGGGTTGGTCGACCATCGACGTGATCGACCGACCCCAACGGAACAGGGACTCCTATGCGCTGATCTATCTGGTGGCGACCCGGGAGAGGCCCGCCGAATAGGCGCCGATCGGCGACGCCCATCGGGTCGAGACTCGCCAAGGCCCGCGACCAAAGGTTCAATGGGCTTGCGGGCCCACCTGATTGTAGAATCCACAGGGACGAGAGAAAGGCGGCGATGACTCGTTATCCGATGCCGATGCCATACGGCTGGTTTCAGGTCGCCTGGTCCGACGAGGTACCCGCGGGCACATCGGTGCCCCGTTACTACTTCGATCGCCACCTGGCGGTCTGGCGCGACGCATCCGGTACCGCGCACGTGTTCGATGCGTTCTGCCCGCACCTCGGTGCCCATCTGGGCTACCGCGCGACCATCGACGTTGACGAGATCGTCTGTCCGATGCACAGCTGGCGCTACGGCGCCGACGGCCACTGCGTCGACATCCCCTACTCCGATCGGCTGAATCGTCAGGCGAAGGTCCGCAGCTATCCGGTCGCCGAGCGAAACGGGATCCTGCTCGCCTGGTACCACCCGACCGACGGGCCGCCCGAGTGGGAGGTTCCCGAGCTCACCGAGTTCGCCGGTGGCCCGGGGTACTCCGAGACGTTCCGGCGGCACTATCAGCTCGGCTGCCACTGGCAGGAGATCGCCGAGACGCAGGTCGACGCCGCGCACATCCAGGCGCACCTGGTCGACTACCACGTCGCGCTCAACGGCGGGAATCCGGTGGGCCGCACGCCGATGCCACGCGTCGATTCGTACGACACCGACGGCCCCGTCGCGGCGATCCGCATCCGCCAGGACTTCCCTACGCCGAAGGGTGTCGTCGAGGGTCGCATCGACACCGACGTGTGGGGTCCCGGTGTGGCCGCGACCTGGTTCACCGGCCTGGTCGACACGCTGTTGCTCGGCTGCGCGACACCCGTCGATGCCGAGCGGTGCGAGTTGCGGTTCAGCTTCGTCGTACGCACGACCGGTGACGTCGAGTCGACCACCCGTCTGGGCGAGTCGTTCATCGAGGAGATCCATCAGCGCACCATCGAAGACGTCGAGATGTGGGAGCACAAGGCCTACGTCGCGAAGCCGGCCCTGGCGCACGGCGACGGACCGATCATGCAGTACCGCCGTTGGTGCGAGCAGTTCTACCTCGAGGGCGTCGACCGCTCGAGGTCGACGTGGACGCCCGCGCCCGAGCCCGGGCTGGCGATGACGTCGACCGAGACTGCGGTCGCGGCCCCCGGGTCGTCGGTCGGCGTGACGGCGTAGTCAGTCGGCTCCGACCGCCCGGCCCCCGGGTCGAGCGGCGGTCGTGGCAGGGGCCGCAGTGCCCGCCATGCCATCAGCAGGGTCACCCGGATCCCCTCGCGGCCGACGAAGGTGAACGTCACGGGGATCGCCAGCAGGTACAGCGCCAGCGCCGTGCGCTTCATGCGGTGGTCGATCATCCAGCGCAGTAGCGGCCTCAGGCGCTCAGGCGCCTTCGCGTAGATCGGCGTGAGCGTGGCGAGCGTCTCGGCGAGCTCTTTGTGGGGGTGGACGAGGATCGATTCGTGGTGGAAGCTCGACAGGCCCAGGCGGACCTTCTCCTCGCCGGCCTCGTCGAGATAGCCCATCTCGACCGAGCGGTCGTAGAGCTTGGTCTTCGGCAGCGGGTAGAAGACGTTCCCCGAGCACTGCGTCGGTTCCATGCGGGCGACCATGTCGAGCGTCTTGCGCATCTGCACGTCGGTCTCGCCGGGCGAGCCGTACACGGTCGACAGGAAGGTGCCGATGCCGTGCTCGTGAATCTGTCGCGCCTTGTCGTAGATGAGGTCGTCGGTCATCGGGCGTTCCATCAGCGTGCGACGCACGTCTTCGTCGCCCGAGTCGACACCCATGAAGATCATCGAGCAGTTGGCCGCCTTCATGGCCTTCAGCAGCCGGGGCTTGATCGTCGTCGGGTAGCCGAAGCAATACCAGGGCAGACCGATGCGGTCGCGGTAGACCTCGCAGAACTCCTCGACCCACAGCACGT
The DNA here is from genome assembly GCA_043734285.1 of Acidimicrobiaceae bacterium. GTDB lineage: Bacteria > Actinomycetota > Acidimicrobiia > Acidimicrobiales > Microtrichaceae > JAYTFP01. The sequence continues at coordinate 4,755 of JAYTFP010000315.1, read as the reverse complement.
TGGTCGTGAAGTTGTCGTCGTGCAGCGAGACGTACTTCACGTCGTAGCGCGCGAGGTTCTGCTCGAGCTCCTCCATGACGTTGCCAACAGTGCGCTTGCGAAGGAAGTCGCCCTTGTCGGCGAAGATCTCGCGCTGGTAGTGGATGTTGCAGAACGTGCACTTGAACGGGCAGCCGCGGCCGGTGAAGACCTCGAGGTTGTCGCGGAAGCAGCCGTAGTCGCGCCACAGTTGCTTGTGAGGGAACGGCAGACGGTCGAGATCGTTCTCGAGCAGGCCGATCTCGTTGCGGTGGATGACGCCGTCCTGCTTGACCCACATGGTCGGCACGTCGGTGTAGTCGAGGCCGCGGTGCATCCGGTTGGCCAGCTCGAGGATCGCGAGCTCACCCTCGCCGGTGCAGACGATGTCGATGTACGAATGGTTGATGAGGTACTCGGGCAGCGCCTGCGCGTGATGACCACCGATCAGGACCGGCTTGTCGAACTCGTCCTTCAGGCGCTTGGCCATGCGTGAGGCATGCGGCCACATGTTGGTGGGCGAGCCGATGGCGATGAGGTCGGGATCGAAACCGCGAGCCCGCTCGACAAGCGCCTCGGTGCGGTTCAGGGCGGCCAGGAACGGGGCGCGGACGTAGCCGTTGTCATCGAGGCCGGGTTCGAAGAGGAGGTCGACCTCGTGACCGTGCTCGGTGAGCATCGACATGAGATAGCCGAGTCCCAGGCTCTCGATGCCCCGGTAATAGAACAGCACCCTCACGCGGCCAGCATGGGTGGGGGCGTGCGCGGTGTCAAGGGAGGCCGGCTTCGGTAGTCAGGGAGCGGGGTGTGGCCGCAGGTGCCGCCGCCGCCGTACTCTCGCCCGATGATCGTGGTCACCGGTGGGGCGGGGTTCATCGGCAGCAACATCGTGGCCGATCTCGACCGCCGCGGTCACGACATCGTGGTGGTCGACGACCTCGCGGATGAGCGCAAGCGGGCGAATCTCGCCGGCATCGACGTGGTCGAGATGGTCGACAAGGACGAGTTCCTCGCCCGTCTGACCGACCGCGGAGCGCTCGAGGGCGTCAGCGCTGTCATCCACCAGGGAGCGTGCTCGTCGACGACCGAATCCGACGTCGACTACGTGATGCGCACGAACTACGAGTACTCCATGGTCCTCGCCGACGCGTGCTTGAGGGCCGCGGTGCCGCTCATCTACGCCTCGTCAGCCGCGGTCTACGGCAACTCGACCGATCAGCGCGACGAGGCCGGCAACGAGCACCCGCTCAACGTCTACGGCCGGTCGAAGGCGCTGTTCGATCAACACGTGCGCGACGATCTCGCGGGTACGGCGACCCAGATCGTCGGACTGCGGTACTTCAACGTGTACGGACCGCACGAGGATCACAAGGACGAGATGGCCAGCCTCGTGCTGCAGCTCGACGATCAACTCGAGGCCACCGGCGAGGCCCGCATCTTCGGTGCGGCCGGTGGGTTCGGTCCGGGCGAGCAGCGGCGCGACTTCGTCTCCGTCGACGACATCGTTTCCGTGGTCCGTTGGTTCCTCGACCGTCCGGACCGTTCGGGGATCTTCAACTGCGGCACGGGCACCAGCCGCACCTTCGCCGAGCTCGCGGGCGAGGTGATCCGCTGCCGCGGGGCGGGCACCGTCCGCCATGTCCCGTTCCCCGACGCACTCATCGGCCGCTACCAGTTCGACACCCGCGCCGATTTGACGCGCCTGCGCGCCGCCGGCTGCGACCATGAGTTCGCGCCGATCGAGGTCGGCGTCGAGCGCTACCTCGCGTGGCGGCACCGCGTCGCTGCGACTCACGTGATCCTCGATCGCGACGGCGTGCTCAATCGCGAACCGGCGTCGGGGTGGGTGACCGATGCAGCGCAGTGGGAGTGGGAGACCGGGGCGCTCGACGCGCTCGACCTGCTGGCGGCCTCGGGTGTGCGGGTGTCGATCGTGACGAACCAGTCGTGCATCGGCCGTGGACTCGTGGCCGCGGACGTCGTCGAGCGGCTGCACTCGTGGCTGGCGGCCGAGCTGCGCGCTCGGGGTGTCGACCTCGTCGGCATCTTCGTGTGCCCGCACGCTCCCGACGCGGGGTGCGCCTGCCGCAAGCCCGGCGCGGCGCTGTTCGAGCAGGCGATCGCCGAGAGTGGGGTGTCGGCAGCACGTACGGTGGCGGTGGGTGACGACGTGCGCGACGTCGAGGCGGCACGGGCTGCCGGCGTACGGCCGATCGTGGTCCTCACCGGCAAGGGACGCGCCACGCTCGACGCGGTCCCCGATGTCGAACGTCACCATGGCCTTCGTGCCGCGATCGCACAATCGACGTGGGAACGGTTCCGGTAGCGACCGCTACTCTGAGGGGCGGTCGCATGATCGGTGGCCGCGTCTGACGGGAAGGGGAGCACCGCCGTGTTGCGACAGGCGTTCGTCGACCATGCTGCCCTCGTCGAGGCATCGACCGATGTGCTGATCGCCCCGCTGGAGGCCGCGCTCGTGGCGATCACTGCGTCATTTCGCGCCGGCGGCAAGGTGCTGACGCTCGGCAACGGCGGCAGCGCGGCCGACGCGCAACACTTCGCCGCTGAACTCGTGGTCCGTTACCGGCGCGAGCGGGGCGCGATGGCGGCGATCGCGCTCACAGTCGACTCGTCCGCACTGACGGCGATCGCCAACGACGTCGGTTTCGAGCAGGTGTTCTCGCGGCAGATCGAGGCGCTGGCCCGACCGGGCGATGTCGTGGTAGCCCTCAGCACGAGTGGCGCGTCGCCGAACGTCGTGCGGGCCGCCGCCGTCGCGCGTTCGGTTGGCTGCACGGTCGTGGCGTTCACGGGAGCGGGCGTCACGCCCGTTGCCGAGCACGCCGATGTGGTCGTCGCTGTGCCGTCGACCGACGTGGCCCGTATCCAGGAGATGCACGAGCTGTGCCTCCACGCACTGGCCGACGAGCTCGAGGCGATCCACGTCGCAGGCGACGAGGACTCGCCGGCGTGAGTCGCACGAGGCGCGACGCGCCCGAGGGACTGGTGCCGGCGGATCTCGAGCGCTTCGCGGGCCTGAGGATCGCCGTCGTCGGCGACGTGATGCTCGACGAATACCTGCGCGGCCCCGTCGGGCGCATGTCGCCCGAGGCACCGGTGCCGGTCATCGGCGTCGAGACCCACTCGCGGACACTGGGCGGTGCGGCCAATGTCGCGCATCAGTTGGTCGCGCTCGGCGCGACCGTCGACCTGGTAGGCGTGATCGGTCGCGACGAGGCGGGTTCACAGCTCGCCGAGGCCTGCCGCGACATCGGCATCGACGACCGGTCGTTGTTCGCCGTGGGTGATCGCGTGACGACTCGGAAGCTGCGGGTGATGGCCGACCACCAGCACGTCGCCCGGCTCGACTTCGAGGACGCGCGGCCCGTCACGACCGACACGGAGCAGGCGATCGTTGCGGCGGTCGGCCGTGCCGAGGGCGTCGACGCGATCGTCATCAGCGACTACGCCAAGGGTGTCGTCACCGACGCGGTCGTGAGCGGCGTGATCGCGTTCGGGCGCCAGTGGGGCGTGCCGGTCCTCGTCGACCCGAAGCACACTGATCTCTCGCGCTACCGCGGAGCGACGGTGATCAAGACCAATCGCGCCGAGTTCGAGGCGGCGATCGGCCACGCGCTGGTCGACGAGACGCTCGCCGGCGAAGCGCGCGAACTCGCGGTCGCGGCGAACGCGGACGCGCTGGTGGTCACTTTGGGCGAGCGGGGGCTCATCGTCGTACCGAGCGTGGGCGACGAGGTCTGGCGCTCGGCCGCCGCGGAAGAGGTGTTCGACGTGAGCGGCGCGGGCGACACTGTGATCGCGGTGTTGGCGTTGGCGTTGGCGTCGGGGACCAGCCTGGCGTCGGCCTCGATGATCGCGACGCTGGCCGCGGGCATCGCCATCTCGCGCAGCGGGGTCACCGTCGTCGGTCGTGACGAGCTCGCGGCCCGTGTATTCGGTGCTCCGCTCGACAAGATCGTCGGGCTCGATCGCCTCGGCCTCCTGCTCGAGCGTTGGCGACTCGAGGGTCAGCGGATCGTGTTCACCAACGGTTGCTTCGACCTGTTCCATGCGGGCCACCTGCACCTGTTGCGATCGGCCGCCGAACTCGGCGACGTGCTGATCGTCGGCATCGACAGCGACGCGTCGGTCCGGGCGTTGAAGGGCGAGGATCGTCCGCTGGTTCCCGCGGCCGACCGCATGGCGGTGGTCGCCGCGCTGGGGCTGGTCGACGCGGTGGTGCAGTTCGAGAGCGACGAACTCGGCCATCTCATCGAGTCGGTCCGGCCCGACGTGTTGGTCAAGGGCGGCGACTATCTCGCCGGCGAGGTCGTCGGACGCGAGATCGTCGAGGTGGGAGGCGGGTCGGTGGTCCTCGTCCCGCTGTTGCCTGATCGGTCGACGACCGTGATCGTCGACCGCATCCGGGCGGACGATCTCTCCGCCACCCATGAGCGCTGAGTCGACCGGCGAGACGGGCGCCACTGTCGCTCCGGAGCCAGCGCCGGGACCCGCGCCGCGGTGGCGCGACCGGCTGCTCGACCATCCGCTGCGAGTGACCTTCGCCCTGGCCGTCCCCGTCGCCGTCGGGCACGCGCTGTGGATCTGGACGCATCGTCTCGAGGGCGCCATCGATCCCGACGAGGCGGGCTACATCGCCGCCGCGTTGCGCTTCCACGGCAACCTCACGCACTTCCACTTCGTCGAGTTCATCCGCAGTGTCGGCGGTTCGGGCAC
>JAYTFP010000314.1:0-4070 GCA_043734285.1 Acidimicrobiaceae bacterium | reverse complement strand
CTCCAGTCGGCGCGTGGACCTACGGCGACCTTGCCACACTCGTGCGATCCAGAGCCGGAGCCATCATCGACACGGTCGGGGCCGAGTCGACCCCGGTGGCAGTGCTGGCGGCCCACGACGGCGACTTGGTGGCCGCGATCCTGTCGATCATCACCGCCGGGCACATCGTCGTCGTGCTCGACCCACAGCTTCCCGCGGCCCAATTGCACCACATCCTCGCCGAGTGCTCGCCCCCGCTGTTGCTCCACGACGACGCTCACACCGATCTCGCGGCCCAACTGCGGCGGTCATCGCTGACCTCGCTCAGGACGATCAGCCTTGACGGGATGGTGGGGCAGACCGACCAGCCGCTGCCCACGCGCGGCCCGCAGGACCCGATCATGCTCGCCTTCACGTCGGGGACCAGCGGTCCGCCCAAGGCGGCGATCATCACGCACGGAGTGCTCCTCAACCTCGTTCGGGGCGCGACCCGCGCGCTCGGCATCGGGCCCGACGATCGGCTCCCGATGCTGTTCCCCGTCTCGCTGGCCGTCGCCGCGTACCCGATGTTCCTGCCGCTGCTCAACGGCGGCAGCCTGGCGACCCTCGACGTCCGTTCACTCGGTCTGGCCCCGATCGGCGACTTCCTCGTCGACGAGCGCATCACTGTCGCCTATCTCGCGCCGACCGTCGTGCGCTTCCTGGTCGACGCGCTCGAGGGACGCGAGTTCCCTGACCTCCGACTGGTGGCGTTGGGCGGCGAACCGGTCGACGCCGAGGTGGTCGACCTCACCGAGCGCGTGTTCTCGCCGGGGGGCATCGCCAATGGATACGGCACGACCGAGACCGGCATCATCGCCCTGCAGGTCGTCGACACCGAGGCGTTGCGAAGTGGCGAGAACACAGCGGTACCGGCGGGCGTCGCAGTCACCGACGTCGAGCTGACGATCCTCGACGACCACGGCATCGAACTCCCCGCCGGTGATCCAGGCGAGATCGCCGTGACCAGCCCGTACCTGTTCCACGGTTACTGGGGTCACCCCGAGCTCAATCGCCAGGTGCTCTCGGCCGATCCGCAGGGTCGGCCGAACTGGCGTCGTTACCGCACGGGCGACTTCGGGATCCTCGACGAATCAGGCGCACTCGTCGTCACCGGACGGATCGACACCAAGGTGAAGATCCGGGGCCGCTTCGTGGTGCTCGGCGACGTCGAGACCGAGCTGCGCGGGCTCGACGAGATCGACGACGCGGCGGTGACCGCACACACCCGAAGCGGGGTCACCGAGCTGGTCGCGTACGTGGTCGCGGCCACGACAGGGTCGCTTGACACCATCGCCCTGCGGGCACGGATGCTCGAGACCACCGAGTCGTACCGGATCCCGAGTCGCTGGGTCGTGCTCGACGAACTCCCCCGCCTGCCCAACGGCAAGACTGATCGTCGCGCGCTGCCCTCGCCCGAGATCGTCGAGGGTCCGCTCGTCCACTCCGCGTTCTCGCTGCCCGTCGGCGAGTTGCCCCGCGGCGAGAACGAGCGAGTGCGCGAAGTCCTGCGCTCGATCTGGCAGACGATCCTGCCGATTGGCGCGGTCGGCCTCGACGAGGACTTCTTCCACCTCGGCGGCGACTCGCTGCTCGCCGCGCAGATGCTGGTGATGGCAGAGCAGCAGCTCGGGCTCGGCGTGCCAATGGGCGAGCTGATCCATGCGCGCACGGTCCGCGAGCTCGCTGAAGTCGTGGTGCGTCTCGAATCGCGCGGCGACGCGCCGGCCTCGACCGTCTCGTGTGTGCAACTCGGCGACGAGTCGACGCGGCCCCGCCTCTGGTTCGTCCACGATCTGCAGGGATCGGCCTACCGCATCCGGCACCTCGCCTCGCATCTCGGTGAGGACCAACCCGTCTGGAGCTTCGAGTCGCCCCTCCTCGCGGGCGCCCGCAATCCCTTCACGACGCTCGACACCTTCGCGGCGCGCTACCTCACTGATCTGCGCCACGCTCAGCCGGAGGGCCCCTACTGGCTCGCGGGCTACTCGTTCGGCGGCATCTGCGCGTACGAGATGGCTCGCCAGCTCCGGCGCGAAGGTGCGGAGGTCAGCTTCCTCGCCGTCGTCGACGTCGGCCCCGGCTACCGCGGACCCGGCTGGCACGGCAGTCACTCGCCGCTGCGGCCGTGGTTCGGCATCGCCAAGCCGGCCCCCGACGACGCATCGCTCATCGAGCGCGTCCGGTACTACCGCGAGATGGTCCGCACGAGCCCCTCGGGAGCCGCCCGACATCTCATGGTGCGCACCGGCCTGTTCCGGTGGATCGACCCGATCCGCTTCCGCGCCGATCTGCAGCGCCAGGGCCGCATCAGGCCCGAGTGGCGCCTCTGGTACTCGTGGGAGGAGCACTGGAAGCTCGCCGCGACGGCATGGGACCGCACGCGTCCCTACGAGGGCCGGCTCGACCTGTTGTGGGCCGACGAATCACCTGCATCGGACGCGACGATGGGATGGGGACCGCTCGTCGGCGAACTCGAGATCCGACGATTCGGCGGCGACCACATCGGCGTGCTCGAAGAACGCGGCGCCGCGTTGCTGGGGCCGGTGCTGCGCGACGCCATCGACCAGCAGCTCGAACGGGTGCTGACCTGATCGAGCGTGCCGCCTCTCGGCGCACGCTCTAGCGGTCGTTGCGGTAGATACCGCGCAGATCCCTGGCCAGCCCGAGGGCCCGTGCCACGACGCCGAAGCCCGGCGCGAGGTTGCCGATCACCAGCGCGAGCAGCGTGCCCGGCGCATCGGCCGCGTCGTCGACCTGGCGAAGGGTCTCGACGCCGATCAGGCCCGCGTAGCCGAGCACGGTGATCGCCCACATGCGACGCCAGCGACGGCTCACCAGCGCGAGCGGCCACGACATCAGGAACGTCACGAACAGGGCGAGCACGCCCGACGCGGTCGTGTAGCGCACGTCGGGTGCCGTTCCGTTCTGCATCAGCGGCACCATCGCCACGCCGAAGGTGAAGCGCTGCACCGCGAAGGCGCGCATGTTGCGGTTCTTGTGGAACACGAGCACATCGGGCGAGAACCAGATGCGCCGACCCGAGGCCGTGAAACGACGGCAGAAATCGGTGTCTTCTGCGGTGAACAGTTCTTCGTGCATACCGTCGACGGCGGCGTAGTCCGCGGCGCGCACGATCAGGTTGCACGACGGCAACGCGCCGACCTCGCGGGCGCGGGCGTGCCGGTCGCGCCGGTACTTCCACCATCCGGCGACCAGTGCGCTGTTGTGCGCGAGGCCGACACAGCGCTCGGAGGACGGCTCGTCGAGCGGCGAGATGTTCGGGCCACCGACCGCGGCGAAGCGGAGGTCGTTCTCGAGGAACTTGACCGCGCTCTGGAGCCAGCCGTCGTCGGGGTAGGCGTCGCTGTCGATGAAGGCGAGGAATTCGGCCGACGTCGAGACCGCGCCGAGGTTGCGCTTCGCGCCGATCGTGAGCGGACCGGTGACGATCACCTCGGCCATCGAAGAGATGCGCTCCTGGCCGTCGCCCTCGTCGACGAGGACGACGATCTCGGCGTCGGCGCAGAGGCGGTGGCACTCGGACACGCACCGCTCGAGCAGCGGATCGACGCGGATGCTCGGAATGATGATCGCCGCGTTCATCGGTCGAGCGCCGCGCCGATCAGCTTCGGCTGGTAACGGGCGTTGGCCAGGATGTTGAACGACCACGCGCACTCGTAGCTGCAGTGGCACTCGGTGTCCTTGATCCACCGGCTGGTCGAGCGCGCCGCGTCGTCGCGCCACAGCCGCGAGAAGTCCATGTCGTAGTCGCGCAGGTTGCCGAGCGGCTTGTCGAGGATCTCGCATGGGTAGACCTCGCCGTTGGCGTCGATCACACCGAACAACGAGCCCGCGTAACAGGTGCTCACGAAGTGGGGTTCGAGGTAGATGTCGCCCATGATTTCGTAGAGCATCTCGTTCTTCTTGTTCATCAACCGGCCCTGGAGCGTCGACCGGTCGTATCCCTCGAGACGGCCCGATCGCAGATCGCGGACCAGATCGCCGGTCAGCCGCTGATACGCCGCGAGCACTGCCTGGCGCTGCTCGAT
>JAYTFP010000313.1:0-7595 GCA_043734285.1 Acidimicrobiaceae bacterium | reverse complement strand
CAGCCCGAGCGCGGCGCCGTCGGAGCACGCGGTCATCAGGCCGATGTCAGCGTGCCCGGTGCGGGCCTCGGCCGCTGTGGCCGCGTCGTAGTCGATACCGACGAGGATGCGACCCTCTTGCGCGAACCCTGCGGTGCCGTCGCCGAGGCCGCATCCGAGGTCGAGGAACGAGCCGTCGCCGGCGCGGGCCCGCACCTCGCGATAGCCCGCCGCGTGCAACGCGAGCAGAGAATCGGGCGTCTTTCCTTCGATCGGACGTTCACCTGTCAGTTTCACGGGGATTCCTCGTCAGTGAGCGCGGCCGACCTACCATAGTGCGACGGCACCTACACCCCGGAGGCTGTGTGACGGTACCGACTGCGTCCGAGGCCACGCTCAAGGCCTTGGGCGACCTTGCCGCAGAGGCATCGCTTCGCCGCATCCACATGATGGCATGGCGTGACCTCGACGACGTCGAAGCCGGCGGTTCCGAGGTGCATGCCCATCATGTCGCCTCGCTCTGGGCCCAGGCCGGCATCGAGGTGCTGCACCGCACGTCGTACGCCGCGGGCCACCCCCAACGCGTCATGCGCGATGGCTACGAAGTCACGCGCAAGGCCGGCCGTTACATGGTGTTCCCGCGGTCGGTGATGGCCGAGCTCGCCGGCCGCAACGGCACGCGCGACGGTCTGGTCGAGATCTGGAACGGCGTGCCCTTCATGTCGCCGCTGTGGTGCCGCGGACCTCGCTCGGTGTGGCTGCACCATGTGCACGGCCCGATGTGGGAGATGACGTTGCCGCCGAACCTCGCACGCATGGGGCACACGCTCGAAGAGCGGATCGCGCCCCGCTTCTACCGCCGTTCGTCGATCGTGACGTTGTCGAACTCGTCGAAGGACGAGTTGATCAACGAGCTCGGCTTCAAGGAGAAACGCATCGCGGTCGTGCCGCCGGGGATCGACTCGAAGTTCTCACCCGGCGGCACGCGATCGGCGACCCCGCTGGTGGTCGCCGTCGGACGGCTCGTGCCGGTCAAGGACTTCCCCCGTCTCGTGCGGATCATGGCGCGGGTGCACGAGACGGTGCCCGAGGCGCGACTCGTCATCGTCGGCGAGGGCTACGAACGTCAGAAGATCGAGACCACGATCCGCGATCACGACGCCGAGGACTGGGTCACGCTCGCCGGCAGGGTCGACGACGCCACGCTCGTCTCGCTGTACCGATCGGCCTGGGCCGTCGCCTCGACCTCGGTGCGCGAGGGATGGGGTATGACGGTCACCGAGGGTGCGGCCTGCAGCACGCCGTGTGTCGCGACGAGGATCGCCGGACACCTCGACGCGGTGGTCGACGGCGAATCGGGTTTGCTCGGCGAGACCGACGATGACCTCGAGGGAGCACTGCGGTTGTTGCTGACCGACGCCGACGTTCGTCGCCGACTGACCGACGGTGCGCTGCGGCGCGGCACCGAGCTGTCATGGTCGTCGACCGCTGTCGGAACCCTGCAGGTGCTGGCAGCCGATTCGCTGCGTCGACGTCATCACCGCGGTCGGTGAGCCGGCCGCCAGTCCTGCTCCTGCACGGACTCGCCACCAACGCCGACCGGACATGGCGCGAGACCGGCTGGATCGACCTGCTGCGTGACCTCGGTCGGGTCGTCATCGCGCCCGACCTGCTCGGTCACGGCACCGCGCCGCAGCCGACCGACCCCGCCGAGTACGCGGGCTTCGAGGACCACGTGCTCGGCTCGCTGCCCGATCGGCCGGTCGACGCCGTCGGATTCTCACTCGGCGCCCGCACGCTCTTGATCCTGGCCGCCACACATCCCGACCGCTTCGGCCGCCTGGTCGTCGCCGGAGTCAGCGAGAACCTCCTCCGTCGTGACGGGAGCACGGGCATGATGGCCGACGCACTGGAGGCGAGCCTCGACGGATCTGCGACGACCGACGACGACGCGAACCCGATGGTGCGTCACTTCCGGCAGTTGGCTGCCTCGTCGGGACAGGACCCGCGCGCGCTCGTCGCGTTCCTGCGACGCACCGGCAGCCCCGTTGGTGGATGCACTCCCCCGCGCCGAGTTCGTCGAACTGCGTGGCGTCGATCACTTCGCGACGCCGAAGGCGATGGGGTTCCTCGACGCGGGACTGCGCTTTCTCGAATAGCGAGCGAGCCTCGAGGAGCGAGTGAGCCTCGAATAGTTGAGCCGGCTCAGCGAGCTTCGAACAACTCTGCCGGCGGCGGCCCGAACCGTCCGAGGAGGAAGTCGCGGATGCCGAGCAGCCGCGCCCGCGGATCGAACACGAGCGGCGCCGACGACGGCCGGAGGATCCCCTTTGCGATCTGCACGAGGCTCAGCGCGAGACGGATCGACGCGTGGTATCGCCCCGAGGTGCTCCGCACGAGCCGCAGCGTGTTGCGCTGCTGCAGGTAGTCCACCGCCGCGACCGACGACCCGAGGTGGGTGTTGTGCACGCGAGCGCCTCGAACCAGCCCCACCTTCCATCCGTGTCGGCGGGCACGCAGTCCGAGGTCGGCCTCCTCGCAGTACGCGAAGAAGCGTTCGTCGAACAGGCCGATCTCGCCGAGGCACCGGCGGCCCAGCGCCATGAGCGTGCCGTGGGGATAGTCGGCGGGTACCCATCCCGGCACGTCGGCCCCGACGCCGGGCATCGTGATGCCACCGAAGTACGGATCGAGGTACGGCACGTGTCCGTCGCCGACGTCGGCGCAGGCGAGACCCGCCATCGGCTCGCCCGCGATGGCCGACAGCAGTGCGTCGAGGCAGCCGTCGAGCGGATCGGCGTCGTGCGGCGCCAGGAGCGCCCACTCGCTGCCGTCGGGATCGCACAGCCAGCGGCGGAGGCCTCGGTTCGCCGCTGCGCCGAAGCCTGTGTTCGATCCCATCTCGATGAGCTCGGTGTCCGGTGATTCGTGCACCCACGCCTTCAGTGCTGCGAGCTCGTCGGAGCGCGAGCCGTTGTCGACGACGATCACGCGGAGCGGTCGGCCGTGAGAGCGGAAGCGATTGGCGCTGACACGACATGCCTCGGCTCGGTTCCAGTGGACGAGCACGACAGCGAGCGGGGTGTCGAAGGGGTCGGAGTCCATGGCGCGCCGACGATAGCGGCCGCCGGTCAGACGGCCAGATCGAGCGCGTGCCGCACGAGCGTCACCAACGCCCTGAGGGCGCTTCCGCGCTCGCGGGCATCGATGTGGATCACCGGCACCCGTGGATGCAGCGCCAAGGCGCTGCGCACGCTCTCGGCGTCGTGCGTGACGGCACCGTCGAACGAGTTGACGGCCACGAGGAATGACACCCCCGCGCGTTCGAAGTAGTCGATCGCCGCGAACGAATCGGCGAGCCGGCGCGTGTCGGCCAGGATGACCGCTCCGATCGCACCGCGACTCAACTCGTCCCACATGAACTGGAAGCGCTCCTGGCCGGGTGTTCCGAACAGATAGAGGATCAGCTCTTCGCCCAGGGTGATACGCCCGAAATCCATTGCGACCGTTGTCGACGTCTTCTCGCCGACCGTGTCGACATCGTCCACACCCACGCCGGCGGCGGTCAGACGCGCCTCGGTCGTCAACGGCTCGATCTCGGAGATCGAGGCGACGAAGGTCGTCTTGCCCACCCCGAATCCCCCGGCGATCACGATCTTGACCGGCAGCGGCAACGCCGCGGCCTCGTCAGAGTGCTTCGAGTCCACGGAGGACCTTCTCGAGGATCTCACGGGTCGGGGCCAGCGTGGGCACCCCGTTCCGCACCATCAGCAGGTGGTTGACGACCAGGTCGCCCACCAGCACCTTCGTCACACCGACCATCGTGCCGGTGTACGCCGACGCCTCGGCGATGGAGACGGGAATGGTCGCCAGTCGCACGAGACGGCGGTACTCGACCGGCAGCACCGGCAGTCGGCGCAGTCCTTCGGGCGTCGCGGCGACCAGGCTCTCGATCGTCAGTCCGTCCATCGCACGGGTGCGTCCACGAGTGAGCGCGTACGGCCGAACGACGAGGGTGTCACCACGGCGGACGTCGTACTCCGACGATGCCTGGCGCGGCGTTGCGGCCATCACGTCGACGTGGAGTCGAGTTCGTCACGCGATCGAGGGGTCAACGCGTCGGCGCAGCGACGCACCATGGCCCCCATCTCGTAGCCGACACGACCGACGTCGCAGTTCGAGGCGGCGAACGCCGCGAGGCTCGAGGTGTTGCTGATCCCGGTCACGAAGACGAAGCCGCCCTCGGTCTCGATCACGATCTCGCTGACCCGCCCACCGTCGAACGGCACCGCGGCCGCGTGCGCCAGGCTGATCAGCCCGGACGAGGCCGCCGCGAACCGTTCGGCATCGTCGCGCGCCGTGTCCTGCGAGGCGGCCAGGAGAAGGCCGTCGGTCGACACGACGATCGCATCGGTGACACCCGGCGTCTGTTGCACGAACGTCGAGAGGAGGAAGCCGACGTCACTCATCGTTCGAGGCCTCGTCCGAGTCCGACCCCTCGCCTTCGTCACGCTTGCGGCCACGCGTCAGGCCACCGCGGTACCGCGAGAGGACCGAGCGGATCTGGTCGGGATTGCGAGCCGGTACGACGACCGACGAGGCGGCGCTCGCGGTGGGCCCGAGTGCGAGTCCCGGACGACGCTGCGGCAGGCCGTCAGGCCCTTCGGGTGGCGTGCGATCGAGGAGCGAATAGATGCCCGTCTCGAACGCCTCGCCGGCGGGCAGCGCGTCGTCGAGCTTCGGTTCGCCCGACGTCGCAGTCGAGGACGGATCCTGCGCGGGGAACCACCAGGTCGCGTCGATCGAATCGTCATCGACAAATTCGGTGCCTTCGACCACGCGGTACTCGGCGGTCGCCTCGACATCGATCTCGTCGTCGGTCGTGCCGTCGACGTCGGCGATCTCGCTGACGTACTCACCATCGGCAGTCCAACCCTGGCGCACCGAAGGAATGGCGGAGGCGGGTGCGTCGACGAGCGCGGCCGGAAGCGTCACCGTGACGGTGGTGCCGACCAGTCCCGATCCGGGACGATGGGCGGACGACACGACGATCTCGATGTCATGGCGTGCAGCCAGCGTCGAGGCGACCACGAATCCGAGCGAGCGCGACATCGACAGGCCCAACACCGGCGCCTCGGCGAGCAGCCGGTTCGCATCCGCCGCCTTCATCGTTGACATCCCGATTCCCTGGTCGACGACCGAGATGCGGTATCGACCACCCTCGATCACCGCACCCGACACCTCGACCGAGCGGTCAGGAGCCGAGAACTGCGTCCCGTTCTCCATCAACTCCGAGAGCAGGTGCGCGAGATCAGCCGCCGCCGCACCGTGCACGCTGACCTCGTCGATCGACGACATCACCAGGCGGTCGAAGTCCTCGACCTCGCCGATGGCCACCCGCATCACGTCGGTGACCGCCACCCTGCGGTTGCGATCGCGGGGCGCTTCGGCACCCGCGAGCACCAGCAACGACTCCGCGTTGCGGCGCATCCGCGTCGCAAGATGGTCGAGCTTGAACAACTTGTCGAGTTGGTCGGGATCTTCTTCGTTCGACTCGAGCCGGTCGATGAACTCGATCTGACGGTCGAGGAGTTGCTGATTGCGTCGAGCCAGGTTCACGTAGATGTCGCCGATGCCCTTTCGCACCGCGGACGACTGCTGAGCCGTCACGACGGTCGCCATCCGACCGAGCCCGTCGAGCGCCTTGGCGACCTTGCCGAACTCGTCGTTCCGCGAGGTGTCGATCCGAGGGAACTCGATCGCCACCGCAGCGGCACCCTTCAGCGAGTCGACCATTGCCGGAAGCTGGGTGTCGGTGATGTCCTGCGCCGAGCGCGAGAGCGAGCGCAACGCGCTGTTCATTCCCGCAGCGACCGCGAGTGCGAGTCCGACGACCACCGCCAGTGCGGCACCGACGATGACGAGGATCTGCAGGACCGCCCGGTTCGAACGCGACACGACCCGTTCGGCGGCGTGCTGCTGTGCGTCGACGACCTGCTGAGCGAGACCGTGGAGCGCGGCGGTGCGGTCGAGCGCCGTTTGCGCGTCGACCGTCGTCGCCTCGAAGACCGGGTCGGCCATCACGGCGTCGACCTGCTTCGCCGTCGACTCGGTGGCCGAGCCGCGGAACGCATCGAGCTTGGTGGACAACACAGCGGGAAGGTCGATACCCGGAGTCGGTGTGCCGGCTGCCTGATCGACGAGCGCATGCGCACTCTGGAGTGCGTCGATCTCGGTGGCCTCGGAGAGCCAATGCAGCGCCGTGGTGTCGCGGGCAACAGCGTGATCGAGGTAAGCCAACGAGCGGGCCGACCCGAGCACCGGCATGATGAGCTGCCAGTAGCTGTCGAGCTTCGCCTGTGGTGACGAGTGCTGGTCATCCGACAAGCGGGCGGCGGAGAGACCGGCCATCGACGTGCTCATGGTCGTCACGATGTCGCCCGAGAGTTGTTCGCCGTCCGCGGGCGTCGGCACCGAACCGAGCGCCGCCAACGATGTCTTCAGGGAGGCGACTGCGGCGTCGGTCTGACCGATCTGCGCGGTGAGCGCACCGGAGACGTGCTCTGGCTTGGTGATCTGCTCATCGATCTGGAGGATTCGCTCGCGTTGGAGTTGATGGACGAATCCGTCCACCATCCGAAGGCTCTTCGAGACCGCGAGTGTGTGCTCGGCACTCGACCGGTCAGCCAGTCGTTGCTCGATGCTCAGCCCACCCAGTGCGCCGGCGCAGAGCACCCCCGGCACGGCGATCGCCAACAATTTCGTTCGGACGCGGAATCGAGACAGCACAACCCAACAGATCGGCCCCGAAAGGACGATCTTGAGGAGTAGAGGGGGGCTCTCTCGATGGAGCGTGCCGCCTGTGGGCGCACGCTCAGACGAGCGGTCGATCGGTCGGGACGATCGGCGAGGGCAGGGACGTCTCGCCCATGAGCATCTCGTCGACCGCCGCGGCGCAGGCGCGGCCCTCGGCGATCGCCCAGACGATGAGGCTCTGACCACGCCCGGCATCGCCGCACACGAAGACGTTCTCGACGTTGGTCGCCCACTCCCCGTCACGGGCGATGTTGCCGCGTTCGTCGTATGCGAGACCGAACTGCGCGCTGAGCGGACCCTGCTCGGGACCCACGAAGCCCATCGCCAGTAACACGATGTCGACGTCGAGCGTCGTCTCGGTCCCCTCGATCTTCGCGAAGCTCATGCGGCCGTCGTCGAAGCGCTGCTCGACCTCGTGATAGCGCAGACCCACCAGATTGCCCTGGTCGTCGCCGATGAACTCTTCGGTGTTCACCGCGTAGACGCGCGCACCACCCTCCTCGTGTGCGGAGGTCACCTTGTAGCTCATGGGGTAGGTCGGCCAGGGGTTCGCGTCGGGTCTGCCGTCGGGGGGACGCGGCATGATCTCGAACTGGTGGATCGCCGAGGCGCCCTGTCGGTGCGCGGTGCCGAGGCAGTCGGCGCCCGTGTCGCCGCCACCGATGATCACGACGCGCTTGCCCTCGGAGGTGATGTCGGGCTCGTCGATGTCGCCCTCCTGCACCCGGTTCGCGAACGGCAGGTACTCCATCGCCTGATGGATGCCACGCAGGGCGCGGCCCGGGATCGGCAGATCGCGG
>JAYTFP010000312.1:0-5097 GCA_043734285.1 Acidimicrobiaceae bacterium | reverse complement strand
TCTGGTGACGATCGCGTCGATGACGCCGCACCCGATCACGCTCACCACGGTGCGCACGCTGACGCCGCTCGCTCCGATTGCCTCGGCATGGGCCCTGGTCGCGGCGCCCTCGTCGGCCATGACGACCGGGCGGACCGCGCAGGGCGCGGCAGGACTCGCACTCGCCACGATCGCCGCGGTGTGCGCCTCGAGCGGATGGACCGCCGACGCATTCGTCGACGCCGCGTCGTACGGCGACGAACGACGGTTCTCGCTCAGGGCGCCGGGGATGTTCCTGCTCGGACCGATCCCGCTGATCTGGGTCGCGACGACGAGCGCGGTGATCGCAGGACCGCTACTGCTCGCGTCGCGGCGCTGGCTCGTCGGCGCGCTGATCTGTCTCATCGCGGTCGGCCTCGTGGCCATCGCCGCGCGTTCGTTCCACGGCCTGTCGCGGCGATGGGTGGTGTTCGTGCCCGCGGGCATGACCCTCGTCGACCATCTCGTGCTCGCCGATCCGGTCCTGCTCGCCACCAAACGCACCGTCGCGTTCGGCCCAGCTCTCGCCGACACGACCGCGCTCGATCTCTCGCAGCAGGCGCTCGGCCTCGCGCTCGAGGTCGCGCTCGACGCGCCGACGGAGCTCACGCTCCGCAGCGGCGCGCGCTCGGCAGAACTCGCGCAGGCCTCAGCGATCGTGTTCACGCCCGCTCGGCCGGCCGCCGTGCTCGTCGAGGCGAAGCGCCGCGGCATGACCCGCTAACGAACCAGTCCCCCGCCGACGACCACATCGCCGTCGTACAACACCACGCTCTGGCCCGGCGCCACGCGCCGCTGCGGGCGGTCCCAGGTCAACCGCACGCTCCGGCCGCCGTCAGCGGTCTCGACCGCCGCCGCGTTCGCCTGCCCGTGGGCGCTGCACTGGGCGGTGAGGGCGCCCGAGACCGGCTGGTCGGCCCAGACCATCTCGTCGATCTCGAGCTCTGCGACGTCGAGATCGGCCTTCGACCCGACCGTCACCACTGCGGCGTTCGTGTCGACATCGACGACGTAGCGACGATCCGCACCCCCGGCGAGGTCGAGCCCCTTGCGCTGGCCGACGGTCACCATCTCCATCGCCTCGACTTTGCCGACCTGGGTGCCGTCGAGGTCGACGACCCGGCCGGGACGCAGCGGGATGCGATCACCGAGGAACGCGGCGCGCCCGGCCGCGTTGGTGATGAAGCAGACGTCCTGGCTGTCGGGCTTGTCGGCGGTGCGCAGGCCCAGCCCGGTCGCGATCGCGCGGACCTCGGGCTTGGTCATCGCGCCCAAGGGGAACAGCACGCGGTCGAGCACCGACGACGTCACCGGGTAGAGCACGTAGCTCTGGTCCTTCTCTGCGTCCGCGCCGCGGGCGATGCGCCACCCAGCATCGGCCGACGCGACGCGACGAGCGTGATGCCCGGTCGCCACCGCGTCGAAGCCCAGCGCGTCGGAGCGGCGCAGCAGCGTGTCGAACTTCAGGTGCCGGTTGCACTCGATGCAGGGATTCGGCGTGCGCCCAGCGATGTGATCGGCGAGGTACGGCTCGACCACGTGTGCCTCGAAGTCGTCGCCGAAGTTGAACACATGGTGGTCGATGCCGAGCTGCTGGGCGACGCGTCGTGCGTCGTCGACATCGGACACCGAGCAGCATCCCGAATCGCTTTCACCACCCCACAGCTTCATCGTCACGCCGACGACGTCGTAGCCCTCGTCGCGTAGGAGCAGCGCCGCGACCGACGAATCGACACCTCCCGACATCGCGACCATGACCCTCATCGGCAATAGGTTCGCAGACGCTCGACCGAAGCGACCACGGCGTCGATCGCCCGGTCGACCTCCGACTCGGTCGTCGCGTACCCGAGCGACAGCCGCAATGAGCCGCCCGCCAGGTCGCGGTCGATACCGATCGCCTCGAGCACGTGCGAGGGATGCTGCGCACCGGACGCGCACGCCGATGCTGCCGACGCGCAGACACCGGCCTCGTCGAGGAGGAACAAGAGCGCCTCGCTCTCGACGCCGCGGAAGCACAGGTGGGCATTGCCGGCGATCACGTGCGACCGGTCGCCGGGCATGGTCACGGCGGTCTCGACGACGTCGTCGAGCCGCGCCAGCACGCCTGCCACGAGACGGTCGCGAAGCGCCGCGACGCGGGGCACCTCACGCGAGCGCAGAGTGTCGACGACGCGCGCCGCAGCCGCCATCGCCACGATGCCCGCGACGTTGTGCGTGCCGCTACGACGCTCGTGCTCCTGTCCGCCGCCGCGCTGGCGTGGCGCGATCTGCGCAACTGGATCGAGCGCGAGCAGGCCGACACCCTTCGGCCCTCCGAACTTGTGCGCGGACAGCGACATCGCGTCGACGAGCGCGCCGATCGGACGAAGGTCGATCCACGGCAGGGCCTGCACCGCGTCGGTGTGTAGCGCCGCGTTCGGCGCGTTCGCCCGCACCACCTCGGCGACGAGGTCGAGCGGCTCGATCACGCCGATCTCGTTGTTGACCGCCATCACGCTCACCAGCGTGACGCCTGCGTCGAGGCAGGCGCACAATGCGTCGAGGTCGACGCGGCCGTCGGTTCTCACGGCGACCGTCGTCGCACCCACGGCCTGCGCCGGCTCGAGGATCGCGGGGTGTTCGATCGCCGAACAGAGAATGCGCCCGCCCACCTCGTCGTGACGACCGGAGACGATCAGATTGTCCGCCTCGGTGCCGCCCGATGTGAACACGATCGCCGACGGCCCGAACCCGGTCAGCTCGGCCAGCGACTCACGCGCCTCGTCGATCGCACGCCGTGCGTCGCGTGCCGGCCGGTGCGATCCCGACGGGTTGCCGGCATGCGTCAGCCAGGGCAACATCGCCTCGACCGCTTCGGGACACATCGGGGTGGATGCCGCGTGATCGAGGTAGATCTCGTCCGGGCGCACCGCACAAGGCTACCGATGCGGCGGCTGGGCCTGAGAAGGGGGTGCGTAGGGCGGGAGCGGCTGCGGGGGTAGCGGCGGCGGCATCTGCCCGGTCGAGTAGTAGCCGGGCGTGCCCGACGGCACGAACGCCGGCGGCGCGACGAACGGTCGTGACGGCAGCCCGCCGTTGCGGATCTGGTACGCCGAGGCCACACACACGAGATACAGCTCGGGGCCCATCTGCTGCGGCGGCTGCGGCGTCACCCGGCCTCGCACCGGCGTCGCCATGCGCACCGCCAGGTCGTAGCGGGCGCGCAGGTCGAGCTGGCTGACGCGGAGCAGGAACTTGCGGATGAGCAGGAACTGCTGCGACGTGACCCGCGTGACGTCGAGGACGTCGATGTAGCCCTCGCATCCGGGTGGCGGATAGAAGGCCACCGCGCCCGCGGTGTCGCCCGAACGACGGACACGGATCACGAACGTGCCGGCGAGAAGGTCGCCGACGCGCTGGCTCCGCCGGTTCACGAGCGCCGTGATCATGGCGATCCCGCTCGGCAGTTCGACGATCTGGATGAGGTTGCGCACGAGCGCATGGCGGAACGCGATCGGCCCCCCGTCGACCGTGACGACCCGCAGTCCCATGAGTGCCTTGCCGGGTGACCGCCCGTTCCAGAGCGTCTCGACCGCCGCTGGTAAGGCCAGCAGGTCGAGGAAGAGACCGACGGTCACGAGGATGACGGCCCCGGTCCCCCGGGGCGTGATCAGCAACGTGGTCACGAACATGAGCAGGACGAAGACCGCCGCCATCGCGAACAAGTCGATGATCTTCGCGATCGCGCGGGTGGCGAGCCCTGCCATCGAGAACTCGAGCACGACCGCCTCTGGGGTGACGATGTCTCCCGACGACTGGCTCACGGACCTACTCCCCCGGTGACGGCGTGACGCTCCTCACCGTACCCGTCGACGTCGCGGTCGCTGCTCATGGCACGGCTCCGCCGTACGCTGTCGCCGTGGACATCGACCGGTTCATCGCGCACAACGAAGGATCGTGGGCACGCCTCGACGAGCTGTCGCGGCGCGGCGGGCGATCGGTGCGCGGCCTGTCGTCCGCCGAACTCGACGAGTTGGTCGCCCTCTACCAACGAGCCAGCGCGCACCTCTCGATGGTCCGCACCCAGTTCGACGACGTCGCTGTCGCGAGCCGACTCAGCCACAGCATCGGCACGGCACGCGGCGTCATCTACCGGCGCAGGGGTGCGCCCGGATCGACCGTCGGCCGATTCTTCAGCGAAACGTTCCCTGCAGCGGTCTGGACGTGCCGGCGGGCGATCGGTGTCGCTGCGTTCCTCACACTCGCGCCCGCGCTCGCACTGGGATTCTGGCTCTCGTCGAGCGGCACAGCGCGTGACGTCGCCGTCGATGCCGACACGCAGCGACTCGTCGCCCAGCAGGATTTCGCTGGCTATTACAAATCGAAGCCGGCGGGTGAGTGGGCGTTCTCGCTGTTCACGCACAACATCGAGGTCGCCGTGCTCGCCTTCTGCGGCGGCGCGCTGCTCGCCGTTGGTGGGGTGTACCTGCTACTGCAGAACGGAGCCAACATCGGCGTCGCCGCGGCCGTCATGCACAGCCACGGCAAGGGGGCGTTGTTCTGGGGCCTCATCCTTCCCCACGGCCTGCTCGAGGTGAGCTCGATCCTCATTGCCTCGGGAGCGGGGCTGCACATCGCTTGGGCGATCATCGCGCCCGGCGAGCGAACGCGCGCCGAGGCCGTATCGGAGGAGGGCCTTCGCGCGATCGTCATCCTGTTGGGCACGGCGGTCACGTTCGTGGTGGCCGGATTCACCGAGGCCTTCGTGACGCCGTCGGGCCTGCCGACCGCGGCGCGCATCGGCGTCGGTGTCCTCCTCGAGACGGTCCTGCTCCTGTGGGTGATCGGTCTTGGTCGCAGTGCAGCGGCCCGCGGCGCGACCGGCCGGTTCGGCGAATCGCGTGATCAGGTCGGCATCGACTCAGCCGGTTCGGCCGACTCGTCGGCTTCGCCGACAAGGGGTTTCTCTCGATTGAGCATGCCGCCTCCCGGCGCAGGCTCTTAGCCTCAAAGCACCGATCGGCTCGTGGGGCGGGGGTGGTTGGGGCTGGCTTGTGGTGGATCGGTGGCCGGTCCCTGTGGAGGCGGTTCGGGGCGCGT
>JAYTFP010000311.1:0-9735 GCA_043734285.1 Acidimicrobiaceae bacterium | reverse complement strand
CGACCCGGTCATCGGCCGCGACGAGGAGATCCGCCGTGTCGTGCAGGTGCTGAGCCGGCGCACGAAGAACAACCCCGTGCTGATCGGCGAGCCCGGGGTGGGCAAGACCGCGGTGGTCGAGGGTCTCGCGCAACGCATCGTCGAGGGTGACGTGCCCGACTCGCTGCGCAACAAGCGGCTGATCTCGCTCGACCTCGCATCGATGGTCGCGGGCGCGAAGTTCCGAGGCGAGTTCGAGGAGCGCCTGAAGGCCGTGCTGAAGGAGATCGCAGATTCCGACGGCGAGGTCATCACCTTCATCGACGAGATGCACACCGTCGTCGGTGCCGGGGCCGGCGGCGAGGGTGCGATGGACGCCGGACAGATGCTCAAGCCGATGCTCGCCCGCGGCGAGCTGCGCATGATCGGCGCGACGACGCTCGACGAGTTCCGCAAGTACATCGAGAAGGACGCGGCCCTCGAGCGCCGCTTCCAGCAGGTGTTCGTGGGCGAGCCGTCGGTCGAGTCCTCGATCGCGATCTTGCGCGGATTGAAAGAGCGCTACGAGGTCCACCACGGCGTGCGGATCCAGGACGCAGCACTCGTCGCCGCAGCGGTCCTGTCCGATCGCTATCTGACCGGTCGCTTCCTGCCCGACAAGGCGATCGACCTGATGGACGAAGCCGCGTCGAGCCTGCGTATCGAGATCGACTCGGTACCGACCGAGATCGATGTCGTCGAGCGACGCGTGCGAGGCCTCGAGATCGAGCGCATGGCGTTGGCGAAAGAGACCGACGACGCTTCCAAGGAGCACCTCGTCGCACTCGACGAAGAGCTCGCCAACCTCGGCGAGCAGGCCGACTCGATGCGGGCGCACTGGCAGGGCGAGAAAGACAAGATCATCGAGATCCAGGCGCTGAAGGAGCAGCTCGAGCAGAAGCGGGCCGATGCCGAGCTGGCCGAGCGCAACGGTGACCTGACCCGCGCCTCCGAGATCCGTTACGGGCACCTGCCGATCATCGAGCGCGAGGTCGACGCGGCCACGGCCGAGCTGGCCGAGCTGCAGAAGGACCGCAAGATGCTGAAGGAGGAGGTCGACGCCGAAGACATCGCGCAGGTTGTCGCGAAGTGGACGGGCGTGCCCGTCACGCGGCTCCTCGAAGGCGAGGTCGGCAAGCTCGTGCGGCTCGAGGAAGTGCTGCAGGAGCGCGTCGTCGGCCAGAACGAGGCCGTGACCGCCGTCGCCAACGCGATCCGACGCAGCCGCGCCGGTCTGAGCGATCCCCATCGTCCGATCGGCTCGTTCCTGTTCCTCGGCCCGACGGGTGTCGGCAAGACCGAGTTGGCCCGCAGCCTCGCCGAGTTCCTCTTCGACGACGAGCGGGCCATGACCCGCATCGACATGAGCGAGTACATGGAGAAACACGCCGTGTCGCGCCTGATCGGTGCGCCCCCGGGTTACGTCGGCTACGACGAGGGCGGTCAGCTCACCGAGGCCGTGCGTCGCCGCCCGTACGCGGTCGTGCTGCTCGACGAGGTCGAGAAGGCCCACCCCGACGTGTTCAACGTATTACTCCAAGTGCTCGACGACGGTCGGCTCACCGACGGCCAGGGTCGCACTGTCGACTTCACGAACGCCGTGCTCATCATGACGTCGAACCTCGCGGGCGATCCGCGCGAGTACTTCCGGCCCGAGTTCATCAATCGCCTCGACGAGATCGTCACGTTCCGCAGCCTGACGCGAGACGACCTGCGTCACATCGTCGACCTCCAACTCGACGTGCTCGCCCAGCGACTCCAGCAGCGCCGCATCGCGTTGTCGGTGACCAATGAGGCGAAAGACCTGCTGGCGACCGATGGCTTCGACGAGGCCTATGGCGCGCGGCCGTTGCGGCGGCTCATCCAGCGCGAGATCGGCGACCGTCTGGCCGTGGAGATCCTCGAGGGCAAGGTGGCCGACGGTGACACCGCCACGGTCGATGCGATCGACGGCCAGATCGTGGTGACCTGAGCCGTCGGGCCGAGGGGGGCCGACGGGCCCGTTTGTTCAGGTCGACCTCGGCGAGGGCCGATGACTGGATGGCGCACTCGCGCCCCTCATTCGGAGACCGTCATGCCCGCAGCCGACTCGAACGATCCACCGGACGTTCGATCCCCGATCCGCCCCGAGGACATGGGCATCCGGGCGTCGCTGATGGACGACATCATCCTGCGCCGCATCAATGCCGAGGGACGGATCGTGATGACGTCGCTCGCCGAGAAGCTGCACGCCAGCGTCAACGTCGTCGACCCTCTGCTGTTGGCGCTTCGCGACCGCTCGCTGATCGAGTTCGACGGGATGGAGGGACGCGCCTACGTCGTCTCGTGCACCGACGCGGGACGGTCGTTGGTCAGCCAGCGCTCGAAGGAGTGCCGCTACTCCGGTCCACTTCCGGTGAGTCTCGAGCTCTATTCGCGCGTCGTGCGCGCACAGCGACCGCACCTCCATCTCGATCGCGAGCGACTGACGAGGGCGTTCTCGGACCTGGTGATCTCGCCCGCGCTGCTCGACGCGTTGGGCCCGGCGATCCACGGCACTGGTGCGATGTTCCTCTACGGCCCCCCGGGAACTGGCAAGAGCAGCATCGCCGAGCGCATCGTCCGCGCTCACGAGGACGTCGTGCTGATCCCGCATTGCATCGAAGTCGACGGTCAGATCATCTCGGTGTTCGACCCCACGATCCACGACGCGATCGATCAACAGCCACCCGGCATGGACCGTCGTTGGATCGCCTGTCGGCGACCTGCGGTCGTCGCCGGCGGCGAACTGCACGCGGCGATGCTCGACCTCCAGCTTGATCGCGACATCGGTGTCTATCTGGCGCCGCTGCAGGCCCTCGCCAACAACGGCATCCTCGTGATCGACGACTTCGGCCGTCAGGCGATGAGCCCGACGGCGCTCCTCAATCGGTGGATCGTGCCGCTCGATCGTGGCGTCGACTTCCTCACGTTGCACGGCCGCAAGTTCCAGATCCCGTTCGAGTGCAAGGTGGTGCTGTCGACCAACCTCGATCCGTCGAAGCTCGGCGACGAGGCGTTCTTCCGACGCATCCACAACAAGATCTTCATCGGATCGATCGACGACGAGCAGTTCGAATGGATCCTCGCGAGGGTGACGAAGAGTGTCGGGCTCATTTGCGACGCAGCCGCTGCAGCTCGCCTGCGCACGGTCGCCAAGGAGCGCGGCGACGGCGAACTGCGCGCGTACCTCCCCGGTGTCGTCTGCGATCTGGCGACGTCGGTCATTCGTTACGAGAACCTGCCGCCGACGCTCACGCCGGCGCTGGTCGATCGGGTGCTCGACCTGTTCTTCACCCGGGGAGCCGAAGTGACGGCGCCCCGGTTCTCGAACGACGGACCGTCGATCGAGCACATGGAGAGCGATCCCGAGTCGATGATCGGCGACGAACTCGACGAGATCGTCGCTGCGGGACTCTGAGCGACGCCCTCCGGGGCCTCGCAGACGGTCGTTAGGCTCTGGAGCGATGGAGCTGACGACGGTCGCGGACGACGAAGCGGTGTTCTTCGACCACGAGCAGCAGATCCGGTACGACTCGCTCGAACCCGACACGGACTACGAGCTGCACGGACTCGAGTTCCGCACGTTGCCTCGTCCAGGCGAGCTGCTGTGCCGCTTCGCGACCGTCAACGACGTGCATTTCGGCGAACAGATGTGTGGCGTGATCGAGGGCACCGACATCGGTCCGACGTTCTCGGTCGACGAGGGCGACGAGCCGTACCCCGAGTTCATGAACCGCGGCGCGGTGCAGGAGATCGCCGCCATCGAACCCGCGGTGGTGATCGCCAAGGGCGACCTGACCGCGGTAGGCAGCGACGACGAGTATCGACGGTTCCTCGCGGTCTACGGCGACGCGTTCGGTGACCGGCTCGTGCACGTGCGTGGCAACCACGACTCGTATCACGGCGCGGAGTTCGCCGCGTTCCCGACCCAGGAGATCGTCGTGCCGGGAGCGACGCTCGCCGTGATCGACACGGCGAGGACCCATCAGGTGAACGGGTCGATCGACGCCTCACAGGTCGAGTGGCTCGACGAGCTCGCGGTCCGTACCGACGGACCGGTCGTCGTCTTCGGCCATCACCACATGTGGAATCCCGACGCTGACTTCCGCAGCGATGACTTCTTTGGGGTCCGCCCCGACGATGCCGAGGCGTTGCTCGCGGTGTTCGCCCGGCGGAGCAACCTCGTCGGCTATTTCGCCGGCCACACCCATCGCAATCGGAGCCAGCGGATCGCAGCGGGCGGTGGCGCGCGGTTCGTCGAGGTCGCCTGCGTCAAGGACTACCCGGGGTCGTGGGCCGAGTACCGCGTGTTCGAGGGGGGGATCCTCCAGGTCCACCGTCGCGTCGCGACGCCCGCGGCGCTCTCGTGGACCGAGCAGACCCGTCACATGTACGAGGGCGGGTACGCGTTCTACGCGTTCGGCCACCTCGACGACCGTTGCTTCGAGGTGTCGAGATGACCGCGGACCACGAGCGGGTCGATGCCGCCGTCGAGCGCGCCGCCAGGTGCTTCGTCGAGAGCGTCGAGGCGATCCGCAGCGACCAGTGGGACGAACCCGGGCTCGGCGAGTGGACGATCCGCGAACTGGTCGGGCATTGCGCCCGCGCGTTCTCGACAATCGTCAATTTCGTCGAGAACCCGCTCCCCGAGGTCGACGTCGCCGACGTCGGCGCCTATGTGCGGAGCGCGGTCGCGATGCCCGGTATTCACGCGGCGGTCGCGGAACGTGGGCACGAGGCCGGACGCACCCTCGGCGACGATCCGGTCGCAGCCGTGCGACGCTCGCGCGATCAGGCGATGGCGGCGATCGACGGGTGCACCGGCGACGAGATCGGTTCCACCGCGGTCGGCGGAATGTTGCTCGACCAGTACCTGCGCACGCGTGTCATCGAGCTCGTCGTCCACACGACCGACATCTGTGATGCCGCGGGGCTGCCACTGCCGGATTTCGGTGCCGCTGCGGAGCTCGCGTTGGTCGCGGTCGTCGGCATTCCCGACGATCCACAGCGTCAGGCGGCGGTGTTGCGGGCGTTACTCGGTCGGGGTGCACTCCCCGACGGGTTCAACCTCTTCGGCTGAACGGCTTCGCCGACAGAGAGCTCTCTCGATTGGAGCCAGCCGCCTTCGGCGCAGGCTCCTACTACTCGGCGGTCGCGACCTCGATGCGATCCTGCTTCCACTCGCGCGCCGACTCGAGTGCGAGCGACGCCTGGTCGAGCAGCTCGTCGGTCGAGAAGGCATGCGCCGGGTAGCACGCGACGCCCGCCCACATCGTGTGCTGGCCGTGGCGGCTGTTGAGGTTGCGTCGGATCCGCTCGACGGTCCACACAGCACCGTTCTCGGGGGTGTCCTCGAGGATCAGTGCGAAACAGCCGTCGCTCATGCGGCACGCCGTGTCGGCGTCGCGGAGTGTCTGACGAATGCTGCCTGTGACCTTGACGGCGTCGGCGGTTCCCGATCCGAGTGCGCCCGATCCCTCGACGACCTCGACCAACGCGACGGCGACAGGTCGGAGATGGCGGCGGGCCGAAGCGATGCGAGCATCGAGTGCGACACGGAAGTAGGCCTCGCTGAAGAGGTTGGTCTCGGGATCGGCGAGTAGCCGCGTGTCGGTCGGGTTGACCTGCGATGCATCGGCGTCGCCGGGCCCGGCGGTCTCGGTGAGCTTGCGATCGAACGAGCCGGCGCCAGGTTGGGCGACCATGTAGTCGGCGAGCGTCTTGCGCGTCTCGTCGTGTTCCTGCTGCGAGATCTCGAGGCTGTGCTTGGTGAGCGAGAGCTCGTGGCGGGTCGCCGAGAGTTCGTTCTCGAGGAGCGTCATCTCGTTCGACGAGGTCGCCACGTTCGGCTCGGAGAAGGCGATGAGCCCGACGATCAGCGCGATGCCGCCGGCAGCGACACCGAGCGCCGCCAGGTGAATGGCCGCTCCGACGATGCCCAGGGCCAGCCCAGCGGCCGCGATCACGAGAAGTGTCACACGTTGTCGCACACCACTCCATCGGCTTTTCACGGGCCGAATGAAGGAGTCCGACGCCAATTCGCCGTCATCTGGACCGTCGTCGGGGGTGTCGTCAGCCACGGTATGCGAGCGCCAGCCTGGCGATGTCGCCGATGATCGCCGTCACTTCGAAGTCCTTGGGCGTGTAGACCGCCGCCACGCCGGCGTCGGTCAGCTTCACGCGGTCGTCGTCGGGGATGATCCCGCCGACCACGACCGGGCAGGTGACTCCCTCGGCGCGGAGGAGCCGCACCACCTCGGGGATGAGCTCCATATGACTGCCGGAGAGGATCGAGAGCCCCACAACGTCGACGTCTTCGTCGCGGGCCGCGGCGGCGATCTGCTCGGGCGTCAGGCGGATGCCCTGGTAGATGACCTCCATGCCGCCATCGCGAGCGGCGACCGCGATCTGCTCGGCGCCGTTCGAGTGGCCGTCGAGCCCGGGCTTGGCGACCAGGAGTCGCGGCGGGCCGCCCTCGAGCTGCTGCATCTGCGAGGCGAGTTCGCGGAGTCCGGTGGAACCGCCGGCGATGCCGGCTGCCGCGGCGACGCCGGTCGGCGCGCGGTATTCGCCGAACACCTCGCGGAGCGTCCCCGCCCACTCGCCGGTCGTGCCACCGGCCTGGGCGAGCGCGATCGTCGCCTCCATGATGTTCTCGTCGCTGCGCGCCACCCGCGCGAGTTCGTCGATCGCCTTGTCGACCGCGGACTGATCGCGCGTCGCGCGCCACTCGGCGAGTTCGGCGATGGCCTCTCTCTGCACTGCCGGATCGACCCGCATGATGTTGTCGTCACCACCGAGTGGTGACTCGGCCGTCTCTGTGAACCCGTTGACGCCGATCACGAGTTGCTCGCCCGACTCGATGTGGCGCATGCGCGCGGTGTGGCTGCGAACGAGCCGACCCTTCATCTCCTCGATCGCCTCGAACGCACCCCCGAGCGACAGCACGTCGTCGAGTTCGGCTTGGGCGCTGTCGACGAGCTCGGCGGTCTTCGCTTCGATGACGTGCGAGCCCTCGAAGATGTCCTCGTTCTCGAGCAGGTCGGTCTCGAACGCGAGGACCTGCTGGATGCGCAACGACCACTGCTGGTCCCAGGGGCGGGGGAGTCCGAGTGCTTCGTTCCACGCCGGGAGTTGCAACGACCGTGCCCGGGCTGACTTCGACAGCGTGACGCCGAGCGCCTCGAGCACGATGCGCTGCACGTTGTTCTCGGGCTGGGCCTCGGTGAGTCCGAGCGAGTTGACCTGTACGCCGTAGCGGAAGCGACGCGCCTTCGGATCGGAGATGCCGTATCGCTCGAGGGTGAGGCGATCCCACATCCGCGTGAACGCACGCATCTTGCAGGTCTCCTCGACGAAGCGGATGCCGGCATTCACGAAGAACGACACCGACGCGACGATCTCGGTCATGCGATCGGCCGGCACCTGGCCCGAGTCGCGCACCGCGTCGAGCACACCGATCGCGCAGGCCAGCGAGTAGGCGATCTCCTGCGTCGGCGTCGCGCCCGCTTCCTGCAGGTGGTACGAGCAGACGTTCATCGGATTCCACAACGGCACGTGCTGGTCGCAGTAGGCGAACATGTCGACGATCAACCGGCGGCTCGGCGCCGGCGGGAAGATGTAGGTGCCGCGCGACAGGTACTCCTTGACGATGTCGTTCTGCGTCGTGCCGCGCAGCGCGTTCGACTCGACGCCGTGGTTGGTCGCGTTGGCGACGTAGAGGCCGAGGAGCCACGCGGCGGTCGCGTTGATCGTCATCGACGTGTTCATCTCGCCCTGCGGGATGCCGTCGAGCAATGTGCGCATGTGACCGATGTGCGAGACCGGCACGCCGACCTTGCCGACCTCGCCGCGCGCCATGATGTGATCAGAGTCGTACCCGGTCTGCGTGGGCAGGTCGAAGGCGATCGACAGGCCCGTCTGACCCTTGCTGAGGTTGGTCCGGTACAGCTCGTTCGACGCCTTGGCCGTGGAGTGACCCGAGTAGGTCCGCATCATCCAGGGGTGGTCGCGATCGTGGGCGGTGGCCATCGCTCCATTCTGACCCGGAGAGACCAGCTTGGCGAAGGGGCGGGATGGAGGTCACGAGACGTTGCGTTCCCGGTGGGTCCGCAACGGCGATGAAAGGAGGGAGAGTTTCCTCCACCCCGATCCCCTTCGGTGTCGATGGGGGCGAGTCCGTCGACGGGATTACTATCGGCCCGCTCGTACGCGAGCTTGAGGGGTTCGTCGGATTCCCTCGGTCGGGCGGAAAGGTGTCGTCGATCCGGTGCTGAGCGCGAAGGACTCGTTGTTCCTGGGCAAGGACTTGCTGCCGTGGCTGCTGCTGGCCGTCGTCGCAGCGCTCGTCGTCGCGAACGTCGCAGCGATCATCCGTCCGCCGCGTGCCGAGGGCGCGTCATCCGATGGCGAACGACTTGCGCGTCCGCCACTCGGTCGCGTCCTGCCACTCATCGTGTTGGGCCTGGTCGTGTCGATCTGGGCCGGGGCCAGCCTGCTGCATTCGTAGAGCGTGCGCCGAGAGGCGGGATGCTCCATCGGGAGAGCGCCCTGTCGGCGAAGCCGGCGTGCGCCGTGAGTCCCTCGCAGGACCCGCGTCAGAGCTTGCCGGATGTGGAGTTGAAGCTCCCGCTGACCTTGTTGCCGATCGACGTGACGGCGGCGAAGCAGATGACCGCGATCAGGCTGAGGAGCAGCACGTACTCGACCAGCGTCGCGGCTCGCTCCGACCGGATTCGACAGGCGAGGTATGCCCTCACGAACTCGAGAACATCCATTCGCAAACCTCTTTTCGAACCGAGTACTGGTGGCCTCGGCGTCACGGGTTGTATCGACCTCCTAGAACGCGACCTTGACAGTTTCCGGCCGGTTTCATGAGTCGCCCGGCCCAGGCCGGGTCGCCAGTACGGTCATCTCGTGTCTGCGGTCTGTCCCACACCGGTCGAACGGGCCGCGATGGTCCATTGGTGGGACGAGCTCACGTTCATCCACTGGCGCTTCCGGCCCGACGACGTGCAGCGCCTTTTGCCGAAAGGCCTCGAGGTCGACGCGATCGACGGCGAGGCGTGGGTCGGGCTCGTGCCGTTCTTCCTCCGCGTCGGCGTGCCACATGTCAGTCCGGTGCCGTGGCTGTCGTGCTTTGCGGAGACGAACGTACGCACCTACGTGCGCAGCGCCGACGGTCAGCGCGGGATCTGGTTCTTCTCACTCGACGCGGCGCGACTCGGCGCGGTCGTAGTTGCGCGGGCGACGTACCGGATCCCGTACTTCTGGTCGCGCATGCGACTCGATCATCGGGGCGACACGATGCACTACGACTGCCGCCGTCGGTGGCCGGGACCGCGCGGTGCAGCGAGTTCGGCGACGGTCGAGATCGGTGATCGCTATGACGCGTCCGAGCTGACAGAGCTCGATCACTTCTTGACGGCGCGTTGGGCGCTCTACAGCTCGCCCTGGACCGGACTGCACCACGCGCGTGCCGAGCACGATCCGTGGCCGCTGTATCGAGCGCGCCTCGCGCACGTGCACGACGAGTTGGTGCTCGCGGCGGGCCTCCCCGAGCCACGCGGCGAACCGCTGGTGCACTACTCGCCGTCGGTCGAGGTACGCATCGGCTGGCCGCGTCGTTTGTGACAGGCGCAGCGAAGAGAGCGGGTGAGGAGAATCGAACTCCCGTGTGCAGCTTGGGAAGCTCGC
>JAYTFP010000310.1:0-3037 GCA_043734285.1 Acidimicrobiaceae bacterium | reverse complement strand
GCACGATCGTGGCCGGGTCGAACCCGCAGACCTCGGCCACGTGTTCGGCGAGCGAGGCGATCGAACCGATGTCGACGGTCGCGATCACGCTGATGCCGTGATCGAGCAACAGCGCGACGCGACGCCACCGAGGCATGTCACCGGCGTCGGTGCTGTCGACCGCCGCCAGATCGTCGATGAGCGCGACCCCGGGAGCCCTCGCCAGCAGGGCATCGACGTCGAGACCGAACGAGCCGGTCGCATCCGCCGTATCCCCGACTCGTTCGAGGTCGCCGAGGCGATCGACCGTGAGCGGCCGGCCCTGCGTGTCGATGGCCGCCACCACCACATCGGTGCCGCGCTCGCGGCGCCGGGCACCTTCCTCGAGCATCGCGAACGTCTTGCCGACGCCGGTCACCGCACCCAGGTAGATCCGGAAGTCACCGCGTGGCACCCGACCGACATTACCGGTCGCCGTCGGAACTATCCTTGAAGTGACCCGATGGTTTCAGGAGGACGGTAATGGAGGCCGTGAAAGTACGCGGACTCGTCAAGCGATACGGCGACTTCACCGCGGTCGACGGCATCGACCTCGATGTGGCCCCGGGCGAGACATTTGGCTTCCTCGGACCCAACGGGGCCGGCAAGTCGACGACGATCAAGATCCTGTGCACGCTGACGCGTCCGAGTGGTGGCTCGGCCGAGGTCGCCGGCCACGACGTCGTGAAGGGGCGGGGCGACGTGCGCCGCAACATCGGTCTCGTCTTCCAGGACACCACGCTCGACACGTATCTGAGCGCCGAGCAGAACCTGCGCTTCCACGCCGAGCTCTACGGCATCCCCAAGGACGTGCTCGGCGACCGCATGCGGCAGGTGCTCGAGATGGTCGGGCTGTGGGACCGCAAGGACGGCAAGGTCATGACGTTCTCGGGCGGAATGAAGCGCCGCCTCGAGATCGCCCGAGGTCTGATGCACTCACCGCGCGTGTTGTTCCTCGACGAGCCGACGGTGGGCCTCGACCCGCAGACCCGTGCGTCGATCTGGGAGTACATCCGCGAGCTGCGCGACCGCGAGAACATCACGATCTTCCTGACGACCCACTACATGGACGAGGCCGAGAACTGCGATCGGATCGCGATCATCGACGCGGGCAAGATCGTGGCCCTCGACACGCCCGAGGCCCTCAAGGCGAGCGTCGGCGTCGACCGCGTGCAGATCTCGACCGCGGATGATCGGGCGGCGATCGACGCGCTGAAGGCCCGCTTCGAGATCACCGCCGCGGTGCACGAAGGGCTCGTCACGTTCGGCGTCGCTGACGGCGAACGGTTCGTGCCGCGCCTGTTCGCCGAACTCGGCGTCGCCATCAAGTCGGTGAGCGTGTCGCGACCGACCCTCGACGACGTCTTCCTCACCTACACCGGTCGCACGATCCGCGACGCCGAGGCCACCCCACTCGATGCCATGCGGGCGTTCGCCCAGACGCGTCGCTGAGTCAGGAGCGCACCGCATGAGCACCCGCGTCGACCACGTCCCGTTCGAGATCGTGCCGGTGCGCGTCGCCGAGCCGGGCCTGGCCCAGGACATCCGCGGCGTGAAGGTGGTCCTGCAACGCGAGCTGATCCGCTTCGCGCAGGACCGAACCCGCATGATCTCCGCGCTCATCCAGCCGATCCTGTTCCTCTTCGTCCTCGGCAACGGACTCTCGTCGCTCACCCGCGGCGCGACCGGTGGCGTCGACCTGAAGACCTTCATGTTCCCCGGCGTGTTGGCGACCTCCACCCTCTTCACCGCGGTCTTCTCGGCGGTCTCGATCGTCTGGGACCGCGAGTTCGGCTTCCTCCGCGAGATGCTCGTCGCACCCGTGAGCCGCGGCTCGATCATGATCGGCAAGTGCCTCGGCGGCGCGACCGTCGCGACGCTGCAGGGCTGCCTCGTGCTCGCGCTCGCGGGGCTGGTGCACGTGCCGTACTCACCCGTCATGATCGTCACGTTGATCGGCGAGGTCTTCCTCCTGAGCTTCATGCTCACGGCGCTCGGCCTCGTGATCGCGGCTCGGATCCAACAGATGCAGGCCGTCATGGGGATCATGCAGATGCTGCTGCTCCCGCTGTCGTTCCTGTCCGGTGCGCTCTACCCGATGCGCAACCTCCCGGGCTGGCTGGGACTCATCGTGCGGATCAACCCGATCACCTACGCGGTGCACGCGGTGCGGAGCAACGTGTTCAGTCACCTGAATGTCTCGAAACAGGCGCTCGACGCGCTCAACCCGCCGTTGACCTGGGGCAGCTACGTGGTCCCGATCTGGCTGCAGCTCACGATCGTCGGCGTCATAGGGCTCGCGCTGATGGGCGTGGCGATCGCCCAGTTCAACCGCGCAGAGTGACGACACCACGCAGAGTGGTCATTCGCCCCTGAGTCGGCTGGCCCTGAAGGTTCAACCTGACGGCCGATCGCGACGATGGTGAGCAATGACCTTGGCCAACGCCGATTCGGCCGCGAACGCCGCCGCGCTCAGCGTCTCGGCGGACGCGAGCGTCTCGGCCGTCGACACCGACGACATCCTTCGTCACCTCCCCGACGCTGCACTGCTCGTCGACACCGACGCGTCGTTGGTCTGGGCGAACCCGGCGGCGGAGCGGCTCTTCGGGCTGAGCGCGGATCAGGCCTCGGGACTGTCCGGTCTCGACTTCATCCACCCCGACGACCTCGCGCTCGCGGCGCTGTCGATGACCAGCGTGCAGGACAAGGAGGTCGGCAGTCCCATCGAACTGCGCGTCCTCAGCCAGGACGGCTGGCGCCTCGTCGAGGTGATCGGCTCGCCCATCGGCGAGATGATCCTGCTCAGCATCCGTGACCTCACCGACCGGCGGCGCTGGGAAGTTGCCGGCAATGAGGTCGCACTGTTCCGATCGCTCGTCCAGAACGCTGCGTCGATCACGATGCTCGTGCGCGCCGACGGCATCGTCGACGCGTCATCCGCCGCGCTGACCCGCATCCTCGGACAGGACCCCGAGTGGATGCAGGGTCGCCCGCTCACCGACCTCGCCGAGCCCGACGA
>JAYTFP010000309.1:0-2681 GCA_043734285.1 Acidimicrobiaceae bacterium | reverse complement strand
CGTCGGCATCGGGCTCGTCGAGGTGCGGGTCACCGACGACGACGGGCGCGACCGGTCGGTCGTCGGGCAGGGTGGGGGCGCTCCCCGACGACGGTTCCTGCACTGCGACCGAGGTGCCGATGTGGAACGGCACGATGGTCACGTTGCAGTGGGCGAGTCCCATCAGCGGCTTGGCGATCTCGTCCGCCGTGTGGTCGTGGAAGAGCCGGTGCCAGCGACGCAGATACTGACGCTGGGGGAGCAGCACCGTGACCTCGGTCTGGCGATCGAGCAGCTCGCGGGCGACGACCTCGGCCGCGAGCCGGTCGACGCGGCGGTCGGGACACTCGAGCACTTCGATGGGCAGGCGTTCGAAGCCGAGCCGATCCCAGGCGCCGAGCAGGTCTTCGGTGCGGATCGGGTCGAGGTCGAAGTGGACGGCGCGCACCTCGTCGGCACCGAGCGTGCGTGCGTACTGCAGGGCACGAGCCGAGGCGACGTCGACCTGGTCGACGAACACGAGCACGGTGTGGCGACGCATGGTCGGCAGGGCGGCCGCCGCGCTGGCGTCGCGCTCGAGTTCCTCGATCTCGGTCGTGTACTGCTTGTTGAGCCGGCTGAGTCCGTAGACCATCACGGGCACGATCACCAGGATCACCCAGGCGCCGTCGGAGAACTTCGTGCGCAGCAGGATAAGGTCGACGACGAGCGACAGGAACGCGCCGAAGCCGTTGATGAAGATGCCCTTGCGCCAGCCCTTCTCTTTCTTGGTGAAGTGGTGCTTGGCCATGCCGGCCTGGCTCATCGTGAAGCTGGTGAACACGCCGATCGCGTACAGCGGAATGAGTCGCTCGACTTTCGCGTCGGTGATGACGAGCAGCACCAGCGACGAGAGGGCGAGCATCAGGATGCCGTTCGAGAAGACCAGGCGGTGACCGCGTTTGGTCAGTTGCTTGGGCATGAAGTTGTCGCCGGCGTGGAAGCTCGCGAGGCGGGGGAAGTCGGCGAAGCTGGTGTTCGCGGCGAGCACCAGGATGAGCACCGTGCCGATCTGCAGCGAGGTGTAGAGCGCCGTGCCGAGCGCGCCCGGTCCGAAGATCGCCTTGCCGATCTGCGAGATCACCGTCGGGAATCCCGACTCGGTGGGCACCGGGTGCACACGCGATGCGAGCAGCGACAGACCGAGGAAGAGCGTGCCGAGCACCGAGCCCATGATGACGAGCGTGATGCGGGCGTTGCGCCACTCGGGCTTCTTGAAGGCGGTGACGCCGTTCGAGATCGCCTCGACGCCCGTCACCGCGGTGCCTCCCGAGGCGAACGCGTGGAGTACGACGTAGAGCGTGGCGCCGAAGAAGAACGCGTCCTTGGCGCCGTGGCCGCCCGCCTTCAGCTGGTTGGTGGGCAGGTTGCGGATCGGGTGGAGCGTGCCGTTGATGCCCTTGTACGCGCCGACCGCGAGCATCGCGAACATGATCAGGATGAAGAAGTAGGTCGGGATCGCGAAGGCGAATCCCGACTCCTTGACGCCCTTGAGGTTGCCGAATCCGATGATGAACACGAACACGACGGCGATGAGCAGGCTGAACGATTCGAGCTTCGGGAACAGCGAGACGAGCGCCGCGGTGCCGGCGGCCGTCGACACGGCCACGGTCAGCACGTAGTCGGTGAGCAATGACACGCCGGCGACCTGTGCAGGCATGAGCCCGAAGTTGTCGCGGGTGACCATGTAGGCGCCGCCGGCTGTCGGGTACTCCTTGATCGTCTCTCGGTAGCTCAGGATCAGGAAGAACAACACGATGATCATCGCGAGGGTGATCGGCACGACGAGCGAGAACGCCATCACGCCGATCGAGATCCACAGCACGCGCAGGATCTCCTCGGTCGCGTACGCCGACGACGAGATGCAGTCAGAGCTGAAGACCGCGAGGGCGACCGGGATGCCGAGGCGCTCGTGCTCGAGCTGGTCGGTGTTCAGCGGCTTGCCGAGAATCCGCTTCTTCATCCGGTAGCGCAATGACTCGGGCAGGTCGACGAGGTGAGCGACCGGTCGAGCCGACGGCATGTGCGCGCGTGCGGCGGTCGCTGCGACCGTGGGCGCTGGTTCGAGTGTCGACGTCGGAGGCGTTTGGGTGTCCACGATTCGGAGTCAACACTGATCGACCCCGCGAGTCGACGGCCTTGACGGGATCTTTACGGCGCGCTGCTGTGCGCGGCGCGGCTTCCTGCGTACCGTCCGAAGGTGTGTGCAGCCGATAGGCGGCACCATCAAGACAGTTCGATTGTCGGCGAAGCCGATCGGGAGGTCACACGCACATGCATGTCGTCGTCGTGGGTTGCGGGAGGGTCGGGTCAGACCTCGCGGCCCGATTGACATCCGAGGGTCATTCGGTCGCGGTCGTCGACCGTCGTCATGAGTCGTTCCGCAAGCTGCCCGACGATTTCAACGGCACGAAGGTCGTCGGCGTCGGGTTCGATCGCGAGCGTCTCATCTCCGCCGGCATCGAGAAGGCCGACGCGCTCGCCGCGGTGACGAGCGGTGACAACTCGAACATCGTGATCGCCCGGGTTGCGCACGAGGCGTTCGAGGTGCCCCGAGTCGTCGCCCGCATCTACGACCCGCGGCGGGCCGAGATCTACGAGCGGCTCGGCATCCCAACCGTCGCGTCGGTGCAGTGGACCAGCGATCGGATCCATCGACGACT
>JAYTFP010000308.1:0-14810 GCA_043734285.1 Acidimicrobiaceae bacterium | reverse complement strand
AAGGCAGCCGAATCCGAGAAATGGCGCCGCGAAGGGTTTCCGTCCGCGGCCGACTGGCTCGCCTCGAAACAAGGGTGCGGCACCGGACGCGCACGGGCTGATCTCGACACGTCACAACGCCTGGGCAAACTGCCCGACACCGCGGATGCGTTGCGTGCAGGGGCGCTGTCACCCGATCAAGCTGACGCGATCAGCGACGCCGCCACGGTCAACCCCGACGCGGAGGCCGACCTCATCGAACGCGCCCGGCGCGAATCGTTGAAAAACCTGAAAGACGAAGCCGCACGCCGTAAAGCCGAACGAGAGAACCTCGACGCGAAAACCGCGCGAATCCACCGCGAGCGTCGCGGTCGCGCCTGGGTCGGACGCGACGGCGCCTGGAACATCGCGGCCCGCGGCACCACCGCGGATGGGTCCGGGTTCGAAGTCGAATGGAACCGTCGCATCAACGAACTCTTCGAACAAGGCCGCAAGTCGGGTCAGCACCTCACCCGTGATCAATACGGTTTCGACGCGTTGATGACCATGGGCAACCCGCCGCCCGCACCCACTGCGCCCACCGGAAAGCGGCGTGAGAACCTGCGACATCTCGCGCTCATCCGCGTCGACTACACCGCACTCCTTCGCGGCATTCTCGAAACCGGCGAAACCTGTGAAATCGCCGGCCTCGGACCGATCCCCGTCGAAACCGCCCGCGCACTCCTCGGCGAATCCATCCTCAAACTCGTCATCACCCGCGGTCGCGACGTCATCAACGTCACCCACCTCGGTCGCGGGGCGAACACCGCCCAACAAATCGCCTTGCTCTGGTCACAGCCCATCTGCACCCGCGAAGGCTGCAACCGCACCGCACGACTCCAAAACGACCACCGCGTCCCGTTCGCCGACGACAAAGTCACCCGCCTGACGAACATCGACCGGCTCTGCACCCACGACCACGACAACAAAACCTCGCACGGCTGGGCGCTCGTCAACGGCACCGGACGACGACCCATGGTCCCACCCGACCACCCCGACCACCCCGAACAACAAGGCCGGACCGTGACGCTCAGGATGTCGGCCGGAGGTGCACCACGTCGCCGGCAGTCACCGCGTGACGACCGCCCTGGCCGTCGCGCACGATCAATGCTCCGTCAGACGCCACCTCGATCGCGGTCCCCTCGATGTTGCCCGTCGACAGCTCGGCCCGTACCTCGCGGCCGATCGTCACGCACCGTCGCCGGTAGGCATCGAGGAGAAGCTCGCAGGCCGTCGCGGAGAACGGCGTGGGCTCGAGAAGCGCGTCGAAGCGCAGCAGGATGTCGACGACGAGATCAACCCGATCGGCATGCCCACCCAGCAGGTTCACCGACGTCGCGGTCGAGGCGAGTTCGGGTGGGAAACCCTCAGGCCAGTTGACGTTGACGCCGAGACCAGCCACGACGGAAGCCGACCTGCCCGACGGGTCGACTCGTTCCGCCAACATTCCGCCGAGTTTCAGGTCGGTGCCGTTGGCGCCGGTTCCCACCGCGACCAGGTCGTTCGGCCACTTGAGTCCGACGGGCACACCGGCGGTCGACGCGACCGCGTCGTGCGCCGCGACTCCCAGCGCGGTCAACACAAGCCACGCGCCCGCGGCCGGAAACGGCTGGGTGACGGCGACGCTCATCAACAACGAGGCGCCGGGTGGCGCGTCCCAGCGACGATCGAGTCGGCCGCGCCCGGCGCGCTGGTGGTCGGCGATCAGTACCCGATCCGCCGGTGTCTCACGTGCTGCGGCCATGAGATCCGCGTTGGTCGAACCGGTCTCGGCGATCCATTCGAGATCACCGAATCTGGTGCCCGCGAGCGCAGATCTGGCACGAGCGGCGTCCACTCGGCCACGATAGAGCGTGTTTTCCAAAGTGTTGATCGCAAACCGGGGCGAGATCGCCGTCCGGGTCATCAGGGCGTGCCGAGAGATGGGGATCTCCACCGTCGCCGTCTACTCCGAGCTCGACCGCAACGCGCTCCACGTGCGGCTTGCCGACGAGGCCTACGCGTTGGGGGGACAGACCGCCGCGGAGAGCTACCTCAACACCGAGGCGATCCTCGATGCGATCCGTCGATCCGGTGCCGAAGCGGTGCACCCGGGCTATGGCTTCTTCAGTGAGAACAGCGACTTCGCGAGCGCGATCACCGAGATGGGCGTCGCCTTCATCGGCCCCGATCCGGCCGCGATCGACGTCATGGGCGACAAGATCTCGGCACGCCTCGCGGCCGAGAGGGTCGGCGTGTTCGGCGTGCCTGGCACGACCGAGCTGATCACCGACCCCGCGCAGATCGTCGCCTTCGGCAACGAGTTCGGTTACCCGATCGCGATCAAGGCCGCGTACGGCGGCGGCGGGCGCGGCATGAAGGTCGTCGAGGATGCCGACAGCGCGGCGAGCGCGTTCGAGTCGGCGCAGCGCGAGTCGAAGGCCTACTTCGGTCGCGACGAGTGCTACATGGAGCGCTACCTGACCAAGCCACGCCACGTCGAGGTGCAGATCCTCGCCGACCGCCACGGCAACTGCGTCTACGTCGGCACCCGCGACTGCTCGGCGCAGCGTCGCCACCAGAAGCTGATCGAAGAAGCACCCGCCGCATCGATCCCCGACAGCATCATCCGCGAGATGGGCGAGGCCGCGGTCAAGGTCGCCAAGGGCTGCGACTACGTCAACGCCGGCACCGTCGAATTCCTCTACGAGGACGGCGCGTTCTTCTACCTCGAGATGAACACCCGACTGCAGGTCGAGCACTGCGTGTCCGAACTCGTGTCAGGCATCGACCTCGTCGAGATGCAGCTACGCGTCGCGGCCGGCGAGCCGCTCGGGTTCACGCAGGACGACATCGTCGTCAACGGCCATGCGATCGAGTGCCGCATCAACGCCGAAGACGTCGCCGGCGGCCGCTTCCTCCCCTCCCCCGGCACGCTCACGACGCTGCACGTCGCGTCGGGCTTCGGCGTGCGCTGGGACGGCGGCTACGAGGCCGGCGACGAGATCAGCCAGTACTACGACAACCTGACCGGCAAGTTGTGCGTCTGGGGCAAGGACCGCCCCACCGCGATCGCGCGCATGATCCGGGCGCTCGAAGAAACCGTCGTCGGGGGCATCGCGACCACGATCCCGGCCGATCTCGCGATCCTGCGCCACCCCGATTTCCAGGCGTTCGAGCACTCGACCAAGTGGGTCGAGAACGTGCTCGATCTCACCGGCATGTCGTCGAAGCCGACGGCCGAAGCGAGCACTCAGCCGGCGGCCGAGGGCGCCGAGCCCAAGGTGCGCCGCGATGTCGACGTCGAGGTCAACGGCAAGCGATTCGCCGTCAGCATGTGGGTCGCCGAGTCGGCCGGCGCACCCGCGACGTCGGGCGCACCCAAGCCGAAGCCCCGCCGGGCGTCGGGAGGCGCAGCGTCCGCCGTCGGGTCGGGCTCGCTGACCGTGCCGATGCAGGGCACGATCGTGAAGGTGCTCGTCTCCCAGGGCGACACGGTCGCCGAGGGCGACATCATCTGCGTGCTCGAGGCCATGAAGATGGAGAACAACATCACCGCCGATGTCGCCGGCACCGTCACGACGCTCAACGTCGAAGCCGGTCAGTCGGTCGGATCGGGCGACGTCGTCGCCGTCATTGGTTAGCTCGATCGGCTCAGCGGAGCAGCGCCGCGACCCCGGCGGGGTCGAGGTACTCGTCCATCCGTGACACGAGCCCGTCGGTGATCGTGACCCAGATGCAGGCCGGCATCGCCAACTCGGTGCCGTCGGGCGCGGTGCCGCGCAGCACGTGGCGCTGCACGAACCCGCCCGGCACCGGATCGCGCCGCACGATGTCGTAGCGCAGGTCGGTGACGGTCCGCATCAGCCACTTGACCGTGCGGAGCGCCGCGTCGGCATCGACCTCGAGGTCGTTGAAGTTCGTCCACACGACGACATCGGGCGCGATCATCGACCGGTAGCCGTCGAGATCGCCGGCGCTCAGCGCGGTGAACATCCGCTCGCCGAGCTCCAGTGCGGAATCGTCGGTCATCGGGTGCGCAAAACGATCGTGCCGGCCGCCTTGTCGTGGATGCCGCGGCGAACGGGATCGATCACCGACGAAAGGTAGATGAGCGGCGACACGATGCCGATCCAGTCGATCGCGGGGACGTACGCGAGGAACGTCGGCATGCTCGGCACGACGGCACGCAGCGCTGCCTGCGAGGGCGTCGGCCGGCCACCGTCGGTGTAGCGCGCGACACGGATTCCGAACGCGCGCTTGCCCAGCGTCATGCCGAAACCTGCGACGCAGACGACGTCGTAGAGCAGCGTCGCGACGATGGTGCCGAAGGCCACCCAGTGCGGCGAGATCTCGTTGTTGACGATCTTGGTGAACGGAGCGAACGGCAGCGACAGCACGATCATGTCGATCACCCTCGCCGCGAGTCGCGCGCCGATGCCCGCCATCGATCCCGCACCGACCAGCGGCAAGTCGTCGCGGGCGCGCGGCGGTGTCGGCGGGTACGCGGGAGGCAGGTCGGACATTCGATCGGACAAGCTATCGGTCGGGGCGCCGTCGACCGGACTACTCGGATGCCTCCATCAAGGCCTCGGCGAGCGCGGGGTGCACGAGCAGCGTCTCGGCGAGGTCGTTGACCCGCAGGCCGGCGGTGACGGCGAGCGCGATCACAGAGATCAACTCCGCGGCGTGCCGTCCGACGATCGAGCCGCCCAGGATCACACCGGTCGCGGGGTCGGACACGAGCTTCACGAAGCCGCGCGAGTCGTTGTTGATGAGCGCCTTCGCGGTGGAGGCGAACGGCACCTTCATCACCCGCACCTTGCGGCCCTCGGCGAACGCATCGGCCTCGGCGAGTCCCACGTCGGCGATCTCGGGATCGGTGAAGATCGCCGAGGCCGCCTTGTCGTAGTCGAGGTGGCGGTGCTCGACGATGTGCATGCCCATCACGTGCTCGGCGATCTTGCGTCCCTGCATGGCCGCAACCGATGACAGCGGCAGCTTGCCCGAGAGGTCACCCGCCGCGTAGATGTGCGGCACGTGGGTGCGCAGATGGTGGTCGAGGCACTTGACGTAGCCGTTGTCCATCTCGATGCCCGCGGCCTCGAGGCCCAGGTTCTCGGAGTTGGGGATCGAGCCGATCGCGAGGAGCACATGGCTGCCGGTCGCCGATCGTCCGTCGTCGCAGTCGACTCGCACGCCCTCGTCGTTCCGCTCGACCGACACCGCACGAGCGCCCTTGAACAGGCGCACGCCGCGTCGCAGGAAGTCGGCCTCGAGGACGGCGGCGACCTCGGGGTCCTTCTGGGGCAACACCTGCTGGCGGCTCACGATCAGCGTGACCGTCGAGCCGAACGACTGGAACATGTGCACGAACTCGACGCCGGTGACACCCGACCCGATCACGATGAGGTGCTCGGGCAGTTCCTTCGGTGGGTACGCGTCACGAGTGGTGAGGATTCGATCACCGTCGGGCACCGCGAACGCGGGGATCCGCGGGCGGCTTCCGGTGGACACCAGGATCGCGTCGGCCTCGAACGTCAACTCACCCTCGGCGGTGTCGGCCACGACCGTGTTCGCGTCGACGAGTCGACCAGACCCGCGCACGATGTTGACCCGTTGGCTCTCGAGCAGCTCGCGGCCCTGTCGTTCGAGCCGGCCGACGATGTCGGTGATGCGCGCTCGGACGCTCACGAGATCGACCGATGCGGTGTTCGCGTCGAGACCCATCGACTTGGCCGCATCGATGTCGACGTACGCGGCGCTGGTGGCGATCATCGCCTTCGACGGCACGCAGTCCCACAGATGCGCCGCGCCACCGACGACGTCACGCTCGATCAGCGTCACCTGCGCGCCCAGTCGCGCCGCGACCGTTGCCGCCTGCGTGCCGGCAGGCCCACCGCCGATGATCACGAACCTCAGAGCCATGAGGGCACGCTATCGGGCGTCGCGCACCTGTTGACGCGACCGAACGCCTTCAGCTGGTGGTCACGGTGCGGCAGCCGAGCAACGAGTTCGCACCGGCACCGCTGTTGATCCCGTAGATGCACACGTTGTGGACCCCCGGCGTGAACGCGTGCGTCCAGGAGAACCCGTGCACGGTTCCGTAGCCCGGGAACACTGCCGCCAGGTCAGGGCGGTTGACCGTGGTCGGCCCGGTGTTGAACCCCGCGTCGTCGACGTAGATGTGCACGGGGATCGCCGCGGTCACGTCGGGATCGATCGTCCAGCCCGCAGCGATGACGTTCGCTCCCGACGCGCGCACCGAGTCGATGGCTCCGGTCGGCGATCCTCCCGGAACGGTCACGTTGATGCACCGCAGCAGCGTGTTCGCGTCACCAGTGCGATCGATGCCGAACACGCAGACCGAGTGCTTGCCCGCCGACAGCCCCGTCGTGTTCCACGCGAACCCGTGCGCGCCGCCCCACTGCGGGAAAATCCCGGCGACGTCGGAACGCGTGACCGTCGCCGACCCGGTGTTGGTGCCGACACCGTCGATGTAGACGTGCACCTGGATCGGCGACACGGTGTTGGGGTCGAGCGCCCAGCCCGAGAGGGCGAGCAGTCCGTCGGGTCCGGTCACCGGGGTGTCGACCACGCCCACCGGCGGGCCGCCGGGCACGATGATCGACTTGCACTGCACCGCCGAGTTGGCGCCGACACCGACGTTGATGCCGTAGGCGCACAACTGGTGCACGCCGGCGGCGATGCCCGTCGTCGAGTAGCTGAACCCGTGCGTCGCGCCGTAACCGGGGAACGCGGCTGCGAGATCAGGGCGGCTCACGGTGGTCGGTCCGAGGTTCACGCCCTGCGCATCGATGTAGAGGTGGACCGCGATCGCGGCTGAGACGTCGGGGTCGATCGCCCAACCCGAGACCTGCAGCGCGCCGTCGGGCCCCGTGAACGCGGTGTCGATCCGCCCGAACGGCGAGCCCGAGGGCGTCGACACCTTCGAACATCCCAGCAACGTGTTGTCACCGACGCCGACGTTGATCGCGAAGATGCAGACGTCGTGCGGTCCGTTGGCGAGGCCCGAGGTCGAGAAGTCGAAACCGTGCGTCGAGCCGTACAGCGTCGGGATCCACGACGCGGCGTGGTTTGCCGTTGCCAACCCTGTGTTGAATCCTTGGCCGTCCAAATAGACGTGCACCTGGATCGACGCGGTCACGTCGGGGTCGTACGCCTCACCCGACGCGAAGACCGTGCCGTCCGGCCCGGCGATCACCTGAGCGATGCGCCCGATCGGCGATCCCGTGAGGATCGTCACCGCGCGACATTCGAGCAGCGTGTTCGATCCCAAGCCCTGATTGATCCCGAACACGCAGACGACGTGCGGGCCCGGCGACAGCCCGCTGAACACGTGGTGATACCCGTGCGGTGCGCCGAAGTACGGGAACGGACCCGTGAGGTCGCTCCGCACGTCGGATGCCGCGCCGAGGTTGGTACCGACGCCGTCGATGTAGACGTGCACGTCGATCGGTGACGTCGTGCTCGGGTCGATCGTCCAGCCCTGGAGGTAGATCTGACCCGGACCGGGCGATGCGAGGTCGATCACGCCGAACGGCGACGCCTTGTCGGCGGTGCGACCGTTGACGACAAGCCGTATCTGGCTCAACTGGTTGTAGAGGAACTGGCCCGGGCAATCGGTCGCGCCGACGTCGCGGTGGCCCACCACTCGCGGCAGGTTCACGGTGACGCCCGCCGGGATCGTCGGGCTGCCGCCGGAGGTGAAGGCGACGGTCGACGTCGGATCGATGAACGCGTTCGCGAACCGCCAGGCGATGACCTCGCCGATCGACGAGATGAGATCGTTGGTCGGCTGCGCGGTCTCGTAGTTGCCGAGCGCCACGACACCGATCGTCGACGTGTTGAAGCCCTCCGCGTGTGCGCCGACGCTGTAGCCGTCGAGCGAACCGCTGCGGCCCTCCCACATGCCGCCGAACTTGTCGACGGCGAAGTTGTACCCGATGTCGGACCAGCCGCGTCCTTCG
Organism: Acidimicrobiaceae bacterium; assembly: GCA_043734285.1. Lineage (GTDB taxonomy): Bacteria > Actinomycetota > Acidimicrobiia > Acidimicrobiales > Microtrichaceae > JAYTFP01. The sequence goes on along the minus strand of JAYTFP010000308.1, from coordinate 6,822 downwards.
ATGTGGAACGCCTGGATCGAACGCAGGATGCCGGGCACGTCGCTCGGCGAGTAGTCGTTGGCGGTGTCCGCGTGGTGCACCACCGCGAGCTTGAGATCCGGCGCCGTCGAGATACTGCCCGCGGGAGCCCGCGCGCCCCAGTCGGATCGGGGGTGGATCGCGGGACGACCGAACGTGTCCGCTCCGGCATCGGACTGCACCGTCTCGACGATCGCCTCGACGCCGTCGGGCCGGACCAGCACGACCTCGGGGCTCAGGCCACCGAGATCCTCCCCGCCCCTGACCTGGTAACCGTCAGCGCTGCCGATCCAGACGGGCTCGCTGGTGATCGAGTCACCGTGCGTGCTGCTCGCCCGACCGGCCTCTGCCGTCGCCGGATCGGGCCCGACCGCTGGCTCGAAATCGAGTGCGTGCCACGCCGACCAGGCGCCACCCGATCGCCAGCGCACCTCGACCGTGGTCGCCGGCACCGCATCGACCCGCACACCGATCGTGGAGAAGTCGCGAGTCAGTACCTGTGCGCTCGAATGGCCGGTACCGGGGTCGAGCGTGGCCGCCATCGTGGCGAAATGCAGCGGTTCGGCAGCCCCGCGGTAACGCTGCTCGAAGCGCACCCGCGGTTGACCGACGATCACCACGACCATCGCGACGATCAACGCCGCGAGCCCTGAACGAACGAATTTCGGCAACAAATCGGTCGTCCTCGCGGGGTCGTACGGGCGGCTCGGGATCGATCGACGGCGCGGCAGTGCAGCGTGGTCGATCCGATCGCCACATAGGATGGCACGTGTGAGCGCCGGTTCCTCCTCCCCCCAGGACTATTCCGCGACCGACGAGCTCACCGAGCTGCGTCTCGACCTGTGGAGCGCCCGCGACGCCGCGATCGGCGCCGTCGCGCAGGCCGGATCGCTTCGCGCGCGCAATGCCGAACTCGAGGCACAGGTGCACCGCCTGCGAGTCGAGCTCGACCGTCTCCGACACGTCGAGGAGTCGCGCACGTTCCGGATCGGCGCGACCGTGACGAAACCGCTGCTGGCGGCGCGACGACTGCTCCGCTGACGCTGCCCGACCCGTTGGATCCCGACGACAACCCGAGCGGTCCCCACGACCCGATGGTCCGGGTCGTGGTGCTCAACTGGAACGCCGCGTGGCTGACAGCGCGTTGCCTCCGCTCGCTGCTGCGCACCGCGTACCCGGCAGATCGGCTCGAGATCGTCGTCGTCGACAACGCCTCGATCGACGGGTCGCTCGCGACGCTGCGCAACGACTTCCCGACGCTCCGCTTCATCGAGAACGAGTCGAACCTCGGATTCGCCGAGGGGTGCAACCGGGCGATGCGCGCAGTCGACGGCGTCGACTTCGTCGCGCTCGTCAACAACGACGCGACCGTCGAACCCGGCTGGCTCGAGCCGCTGCTCCGCGCGCTCGACAATCCTTCCGCCGGTGCGGCTGTCCCGAAGATGCTGCTCGAGAGCCCGTTCGCCGCGGTCACGGTCACGGGACGGGCCACGATCACATCGATCGACGTCGACGGGATAAACGTCACGCGTCGCTGCGTGTCCGACGACCTGGGGCTCCACGCGCACCCGACCGTGCCGTTGGCGCTCGTACGCCGCGTCGAAGGCACCGCCGTGATCCACGTCCCAGTTGCGGCGTCCTCGCCGCGGGTGACACTCACGCTCGAGCCCCGCGGCGAGGCCGACACCATCGTGACCACCGACATCGACTCGGTCACCATCACCGGCGAGGCGCCGGGCGTCTTGCCGTCGATGCCGCGAATGCTGACCATCGAGCTGGCGGTCGGCGCGTCGCGCACGACGCGCATCAATAGCCTGGGCACCGACCTGAAGCCGTGGACCGAGGGGTTCGAGCGCTGGTTCGGCGAGGTCGACCGGCCGAATCTCGCGACGCACGAGACCTGGGGCTTCAGCGGGGGCGGCGTGCTGCTGCGCGCCGCGATGCTGAGCGAGGTCGGCCTGTTCGACCCGGCCTTCTTCGCCTACTACGAGGACACCGACCTCGCGTGGCGAGCACGCCGCAAGGGATGGAAGGTCGTGTGCGCGCCCGACTCGGTCGTCCACCACCTGCATGGTGGATCCGCGGGACCCGAGGCGCAGGGCTTCTTCTTCCTCAACTACCGGAACTGGCTCCTGACCGTCGCCCGCAACGGCAGCCCGCGCCAGATGCTGCGCGCGGCGGGGGTCGTGCGCCGCCTCAGCTGGCCGGCCTTTCGCGCCAACGTGTTCGGCACCCTGCGTCGAGGCCGACGCCCCGACACCAGGATCGTCATGGCCTGGACGCGCGTCCTCGCCGGCGTTGCGGCCCGACTCGCGCCCACGCTGCGGGCGCGATGGACCGACACCGTGACGACGCGACCACCAGTGACATCGGTCCGCAGCCGCCTCATGCCGTCGACCCCACCGCGCCCGCCACGGCAACGGAGCGGCGGTCCGGTCCTCTGCTACGTCGATGTCACCGAGACGCTCCGCTCGGGATGGCGCGCCGGCATTCAACGCGTCGTGTGCGAGCTCGTCCGCAATCTGCCGGGCGCCGAGCCCGACCTCGAGTTGGTGCCGATCTGCTGGTCGAAGGTCCACCATCGGTTCCGCCGCGTCGACGCGGCGGAACAACGTTCGCTGCTCTCGTCGACCGGCGCGCAGCAACCCGCAACGCCACCACCCGCACCACATCCACTGCGCCGCACCGCGGCCGCGGTGATGCACGCGACGGGCTCGTCCGATCTCGTGCGCGCCATACGGCGTCATCGTGAGCTGTCGGCCACGAGCCCCGAGCACCGAATGTTGCTGCTCGACCGATTCGAGCCCGGCTCGGTGTTCCTCGACGTCGACGCATCGTGGAACCCGACCACCCAGGACCGAAGTGAACTGCTGCCGTCATTGCAGCGCCACGGCGTGCACACCGCGCGCTTCGTGCACGACCTGTTGCCTCAGACGCACCCCGACTGGTTCATCCCACAGCTCGTCGACGTCTCGACCGCGCACCTCGATGCGCACCTCGATGCCGGATCGTTGCTGCTGTGCAACTCGGAACACACCCTCGCCTCGGTCGAGGCGTACGCGAGCGGGCACGGCCGACCCGAGGCGGAGGGGATCGTCGTCCCGATGGGCGCGACGACCCCGACCAGCGTCACCGCCGACGCCGATCCGACGTCGCCGTACTTCCTGACCGTCGGCACGATCGAGCCGCGCAAGAACCACTCAGTCGTGCTCGACGCGTTCGAGCGCGTGCGCGAGACGGCTCCGGATGCCCGTCTCGTCATCGTCGGCCGGCCCGGCTGGAACAGCGACGCGCTGATCCGACGTCTCGAAGCAAGCGGTGCGGACGGTGTCGAGTGGCGCCACGACGTGAGCGACGCCGAGCTCGACTCGCTCTACGCCGGTGCTCGCGCGGTGATCGCCGCGTCGATCACCGAGGGGTTCGGACTGCCCGTCATCGAGGCACTGCAACGCGGCGCCGTGGTGCTCGCGTCGCGTGGCGGTGCGCTCGCCGAGGCCGGCGGCGACCTCGCCGAGTACTTCGACCCGACGTCACCCGATGAGCTCCACAAACTCATGCTCACGCATCTGCACGACGAGTCGCGTCACCATGAGCGTCGCGAGCTCGTGGCCACCTACACGCCGCCCACGTGGCGCGACGCGGCCGTCGCGATCGGCGCGGCGCTGGTCTCGTTGGCCCGGTCCTGACCTGGCACGCCGGTAGGGTTGGCTTCATGGCGTCGCTGCATCCCGAGCCCCTCATCTCGGTGCTCACCCCCGTCTACGACACGGATGCCGACGTGATCATCGACACCGTCGAGTCGGTCCGGCGCCAGTCGTACGGCCGCTGGCAGCTCTGCCTCGTCGACGACGCATCGCCGAGCCCACACGTCTGGCCGCTTCTCCAGCGCCTCGCCGTGTCGGACCCGCGCATCTTCATCCAGCGACGCGAGACGAACGGCGGGATCGTCGCCGCGTCGAACGACTGCGCGTCACTCGCCGCCGGTGACGTCATCGCGCTGCTCGACCACGACGATCAGTTGCACCGCGACGCGTTGCGCCGCATCGCCGACGTGTTCGTCCACACCGACGACGTCGACTACGTCTACACCGACGAAGACGTGATCAATCCGGCCGGCAAGCGGGTCTCGCCGTTCTTCAAGCCCGACTGGTCACCCGAGCGCTTCCGCTGCCAGATGTACACCTGCCACCTCTCGGCGATCCGCCGCGCGCTCTTCGACGAGGTCGGCCGGTTCCGCGAGGGATTCGACGGCGCGCAGGACTGGGACCTCATGCTGCGGGTCACCGAGAAGGCCCGCAAGATCGTGCACCTCCCCGAGGTGCTGTACCACTGGCGCACGGTGCCGACCTCGGTGCTCGCGGGCGACGGCGTGAAGCCCTACGCCTACGACTCCGCGGCGAAGGCGATCGCCGAGCACTGCGAACGCGTCGGCATCGACGCCGAGGTCGTCGAGCTCGAGCGTCGCGGCCACTTCCGTCTCGACCGCGCCATGCGATCGACCCCGACCATCAGCATCGTCATCCCGACGCGCGGCGGCCGCGGCCGTCCGTGGGGCCAGCGACGCGTGATGGTCACCGAGGCCGTCCGCTCGGTCGTCGAGCAGTCGACGTACACCGACATCGAGTTCGTCGTGGTGCACGACACGGCCACGCCGATGGCCGTGCTCGACGACCTGACGAAGATCGCCGGCGACCGGCTGCGGCTGGTCGAGTGGACCGAACCGTTCGACTTTTCGGCCAAGTGCAACCTGGGCGCGGCGGTCGCGAACGGCGAGCTGCTGCTCTTCCTCAACGACGACATCGAGGTGATCACGCCCGACTGGCTCGAGCGCCTGGCAGCGTTCCTCGATGAGCCCGACGTCGGAGCGGTCGGCTGCCATCTGCTCTTCGAGGACGGCCGCCTGCAGCACGGCGGGCACGTGCTCCTGAACGGCGCGCCGGGCCACCTCATGTTCGGGCAGGACCCGAAGAGCGATCTCAATCGCATGGCGCTCTGGCTCGACCGCGAGGTCGCGGGCGTCACCGGCGCCTGCTTCATGACGCGGGCGACGACGTTCGCTGAAGTCGGCGGGTTCGGCCTTGACTTCCCGGGCAACTACAACGATGTCGACCTCTCACTCAAGATCCGCGCCGCGGGCTACCGCATCGTGATCACGCCGCACGCGCAGCTCTACCACTTCGAGTCGATCACCCGCGACCCGACGGTCTCCGACGTCGAACTCGCGACGCTCCGCGACCGCTGGTACCGCGAGCTGCACCGCGATCCGTACTACAACCCGCAGCACATCGGCGGGCTCGACTCGTTCCCCGAGCCGGCCGCCTACCCCTGATCTGAGGGCGCGACCAACGATTCAGGCCGTTGCGACCCGATCGTCGAGGACCTGGTTGACCTCGATGACGAGCCGGCGGACGTCGTCGCGCACCGCGGTCACGATGTGGCGCGTCATGGCCGGATCGGCCGCGACCAGGGTCTCCTCGAGCTGATCGACCCTCGCCTGCACCTTCGCCGCCTCGGCGGCGAGCGCGGCGACGCGCTGCTCGAGGGCCTCGAGCCGTTCGGCCTGCAGCCGGCACAGCGTGGTGGCCTGCCGGGCAGCCTGTTCGACGATCTCGAGCCGGTCGCGACCGAGGATCGAGCGCACCCGTTCGCGCATGGGCGTGGTGAGAGCCATCACGGCGATCCTACCGTCGGCAACAATGGGGAGGCATGCAGATCCTGGTGGTGTCCTCCTCGGGACGGAACGCGGCGACACGGGCTCTGCTGAGGTCGATCCGACGCCATCAACCCGATGCCGCCACCACGGTGCTGCTCGCCGACCCTCGGGCCCGCGCCGAGCAGGTCGGCACGGACCAGATCCTCGAGGGAGACCTCTCCGTCGACGGCCTTCGGTACGTCGACCTCTGGATGTCCGGCGGTCCGGCGTTCGCTCGGTGGGCGGCCGTCCCCGGTGCGATCCGCGCCATGGCGTCGACCGAGCCCACCCTGGTGCTCCCCGAACATGCCTGGATCACTGGCGAGCTGAGCGGCGTGTTCGATGGCGTCGGAACCGACGAGATGCGGTTGTTCCCCACCGCCCACGACCCGTCGGGTGGGTTCAGTCGTCACGGGTGGCTCGAGGGCATCGCGGTCATCGGATCGTCCGCGGCGCCGGCGCTCGCGTCGTGGGAGCGACTCGTCGGCCAGGTGATCCGCGATCCGCGGGCGGCCGACCGGTTCGACTTCGACCGCCCATGGGCGCGATTCGTCGACGCGGGTCCCTCCGTGCAGGCGATCACCGACGCGAGCCTGCGCGTCGGTCCCGACAACGTCGACTCGATCGCGCTCACCGAGGAGACCGACGCGCTCGGCTCGATCAACATCTGTGCCGACGGCGTCCCGTTGCGGATCGCCCGATTCCCCGGGTTCGAGGCGACCACGCCGTGGTGGTACGCCGAGCCGGGCGCGACCGAGCCACTCCAGAGGTCGAGCGACAACCCCGCGTTGCGCTCGTTGTGTCACGCGTACGCGGCTGAACTCGACCCCGGCCCACCCGCCCCCGAAACGGCAGTGGTCGGCGTGCGGCTGTCGTCGGAGCTGCACGCCGCGTTCCGATCGCGTCTCGTCGCCTGCCTCGACGAGGGGTCGACGCCTCCCAACCCGTTGCGGGCCGACGAGGTCGAACCGTTCCTCGACTGGCTGCGCAGCCCGGGCACGCCCGACGTCACCGGCGTCAATCTCGCCGCCGATCTGATCTGGGCGACACGCCCCGATCTCGCCCAGGCCTTCCCCAACGTGCGCTGGGGCGACCGGCCCGGATTCGTGCGC
>JAYTFP010000307.1:0-4487 GCA_043734285.1 Acidimicrobiaceae bacterium | reverse complement strand
GAGAGGGCCTCGTCGATGATCGCGAGGCCGGCGCGGAGGTCGTCGACGGCCGTGGTGCACGGCGGCACCACGTGCAGCCGGTTGAAGTGTGTGAACGGCCAAAGTCCGCGCGCCTTGCACGCTGCCGCGAGCTCGACCATCGGCGCTGCGTCGGCGCCCGTCGCGTTGTAGGGGACGAGCGGCTCGCGGGTCTCGCGATCACGCACGAGTTCGATCGCCCAGAACACGCCGAGCCCGCGCACCTCGCCCACCGACGGATGTGCCTCCGCAATCGCAGAGAGGCCGGGACCGATCACGTCGTCGCCCAACATGCGCGTGTGCTCGAGGATGCCCTCTTCTTTGAAGATGTTGATCGACGCGACCGCGGATGCACACGCCAGCGGATGGCCCGAGTAGGTCAGACCACCTGGGTACGGCCGGGTCGTGAACGATTGGTAGATCGCCTCGGAGATCACCACGCCGCCGAGCGGGATGTACCCCGAGTTCACGCCCTTCGCGAAGCAGATCAGATCGGGCGTCACGCCCCAGCGGTCGACGGCGAACCACTCGCCGCATCGACCGAACCCGGCCATGACCTCGTCGCAGATCATCACGATCCCGTGGCGATCACAGAGTTCGCGCACTCCGGCGAGATACCCGTCGGGCGGCACGAGGATGCCGTTGGTGCCGACCACCGTCTCGAGGATGATCGCGGCGATGTTGCCTGCGCCCTCGAACATGATCAGCTCGTCGAGATGCGCGAGCGCACGGTCGCGTTCCTCGGCCTCGGTCCTGGCGTGGAACGACGAGCGGTAGAGGTACGGCCCGAAGTAGCGCACGATGCCGGGGATGCCGGGCTCGCTCGCCCAACGCCTCGGATCGCCGGTCATCGAGATCGAGCCGTGCGTCGAGCCGTGATACGACCGGTGCGCGGCGAAGATCTTGTGACGCCCGGTGTGCAACCGCGCCATGCGGATCGCGTTCTCGGTCGCCTCGGCGCCGCCGTTCGTGAAGAACACGTGGTCGAGGTCACCGGGAGCGAGCTCGGTGATGAGCCGCGCCGCCTCTGAGCGATCCGCGTTCGCGAATCCCGGAGCAACGGTGCACAACCGCCCCGCCGCCTCTTGGATGGCAGCTACCAACTTGGGGTGTTGGTGGCCGATGTTGACGTTGACGAGCTGCGACGAGAAGTCGAGGTACGTGTTGCCGTCGGCGTCCCAGAACCGCGAGCCTTCGGCGCCGGCGATCACGACCGGATCGATCAGCTGTTGCGCCGACCACGAGTGGAAGACGTGCGCCCGATCGTCGGAGTACGCGGCCGCGCCGTCAGTGGTGGGAGCAGGGGCCATGACGAACGTCCTATCGGGTCTGCGGGAAGCCGAGGTCGACGGCGCTGGTCGACGGATCGGGCCAGCGCGACGTGACGACCTTCGAGCGGGTCGAGAAGTTGATGCCCTCGGGGCCGTACATGTGGGTGTCGCCGAACATGGACGACTTCCAACCACCGAACGAGTAGTACGCCACGGGCACCGGGATCGGCACGTTGATGTCGACCATGCCGCAGTCGACGTCGAACTGGAAACGGCGTGCCGCTCCCCCGTCGCGCGTATAGATCGCGCAGCCGTTGCCGAACTCATGATCGTTGACGAGCGACACGGCTTCGTCGTAGGTGTCGACCCGGATCACCGACAGCACCGGCCCGAAAATCTCTTCCGCGTGCAGCCGCGAACCTGGCGCGACGCGATCGACGAGCGACAACCCGAGGAAGAAGCCGTCGCCCTCGAACGACTGCTCACGTCCGTCGCGTCGCACCTCGGCACCCTCGGCCGCGGCGATGTCGAGATACGACGCGACCTTGTCGCGGTGCTCGCGCGTGATGAGCGGGCCCATCTCCGAATCGGGATCGGTGCCCACGCCGATGCGCACCTTGTCGAGCCGCGCCTCGATCGCGTCGACCAGCGGATCCGCGACCGCACCCACCGCGACGATCACCGAGATCGCCATGCAACGCTCGCCCGCGGATCCGTAGGCGGCAGAGACCGCCGCGTCGGCGGCCATCTCGACATCTGCGTCGGGCAGCACGACCATGTGGTTCTTCGCGCCGCCGAGTGCCTGCACGCGCTTGCCCGCGGCGGTCGCCTTCGAATAGATCGACCGCGCCACCGGCGTCGAGCCGACGAAGCTGATCGCCGCGACATCGGGATGCACGAGCAGGCGCTCGACCGCGACCTGGTCGCCGTGCAGCACGTTGAACACGCCCTCGGGAGCGCCCGCCTCGGCGAGCAGCTCGGCCATCAACATCGACGCGGACGGATCCTTCTCCGACGGCTTCAGCACGTAGGTGTTGCCGCACGCGAGCGCGGTCCCGAACATCCACATGGGCACCATCGCCGGAAAGTTGAACGGCGTGACGCCGGCCATGACGCCGAGCGGCTGGCGGATCGAATACACGTCGACGCCACCGGCGACCTGCTCGGAGAAACCGCCCTTCAGCAGGTGCGGCACGCCGCACGCGAACTCGAGGTTCTCGATGCCGCGCGCCACCTCACCCAACGCGTCGGAGAGCACCTTGCCGTGCTCGGCCGTGATGAGCGCCGCCAGGTCGTGGCGATGCGCGACGGCCAGCTCGCGGATACGGAACATGATCTCGGACCGACGTCCCAGCCCCATTGCACGCCACGCCGGAAACGCCTCGCGGGCAGCGGCGACCGCGGCATCGACGTCATCGATCGACCCGAGCGGCACCTCGTTCGAGACGTGCCCCGTCGCCGGGTCGTACACCGGAGCCCGACGCTCGGACGACCCTGGTGTGGGCGAGCCACCGATCCAGTGATTGAGCACCTGTATCACGTTCCCCGATTGACTTAGGTCACGAGAATACCGAAACTCCTGTGGTGACCGACGACCGCATGGAGGACGGCCGTCAGGTCTTCGTGAGCAAAGCGCCGAAACTGGGCTTCTGCCCGCCGCTCGACGGTCTGCGCGCGCTGGCAGTGATCATGGTGATCCTCGCCCACGCGCAGTACGAGGTGTTCGGTTCGCTCGTCGCCGGTGTCGACCTCTTCTTCGTCGTCAGCGGGTTCCTCATCACCACGCTGCTGATGGAGGAGCGTCGCAACGACGACCACATCGACATCCGCAAGTTCTACGTGCGCCGCATTCTGCGTCTGTTCCCACCGCTGTACGTCGCGCTGGCGATGACGCTCGTCGCGTCGCTGCTCATCGGCAACCAGCACTTCATCCACCAGACGTGGAACGACTCGCTGTCGGCGTTCTTCTACGTGTACCACGTCGTGCACCCGGTCCACGCCGAACTCCTCACCGGCAAGGCGCCTGAACTCCGCCCGTTCATCCACCTCTGGTCACTGTCGGTCGAGGAGCACTTCTACCTCGTGGCCGCCGTCATGGTCGCCGTCGTGATCAAGCGTCGACTCGTCCTCCCACTCGCCGCGCTGTTCATCGGTCTGTGGATCGCGATCGGCATCGCCCGCCTCACCGGCCACGTCGGCTTCAAGATGATGTGGTACCAGCGCCCCGACAGCCTGCTGCTCGGAGTCGTCGCCGCCGTCGTCAACGCCTCGATGCCGACCGAGTGGTCCGACGCGACCAAGCGGCTCGCCGGACGGCTCGCCACCGCCGCGGTGCTCGTGGCCGGCGTCACGATCTTCGTCGGCACCAAGTTCGCGAAGCCGCTCGGCGCCTGGGTGCACTTCATCCCGCCAGAACACCGATCGCTGCACACCGGCACCTACTGGGGTGAGTTCGGCTTCACGATCGTCGCGGCGTGCGCGGCCGTGATCACCGTCGTGACCGTGCGTCACCGCGAGCATTGGGTTGCCCGTGTGCTGTCGTGGCGGCCGCTGCTGCCGATCGGACGGCGCAGCTACCTGCTCTACCTGTTCCACGTGCCGATCTGGATCATCCTGCTGAAGATCTTCCCCGGCAGCGAGACCTCGTCGAGCAAGGGCGGACTCGTGCTGCTCCTGTACCTGATCTTCTTCCCGCTCACCGTCGAACTGGTGCACCGCTACGTCGAGAAGCCGTCGTTGCGACTCAAGAGCCGGTTCGAGGGCAAGGGCATCGAGGGCATCCCGATCAGTTGACCCGCGGCACTACTGGTGGTGCGACCGCCGCAGCCCGAGGGCGAGCAGACCGAGCACGACCGGAATCAACCCTGACAAGTAGAACAGGTAGAAATCGAGCCCTTGAGCGGAGAGCACGCTCCAGTTGTTGATCGGCCTCCACAACAACCCGATACTCGCGGTCGCGCCGCCGAGCAGCGAGATGAACCCGGCGATCGCTTGCGTCGCGAACAGCATGAACAATGCGACGATCGCCACGAACGCGCCCGCGGCGACGAGGATCAACTGGGTTCGGGCGTCGCTCCCACCACCCCCGTCCCACGCCCCGTACGCGGACGTCGCGAGCGCCAGCAGCACCACGACCTGCGCGTAGATCACGCCCGAGCCGTAGTTCCAGAGCTTCGGCGCGACGGCGACCTCGGGGAC
>JAYTFP010000306.1:0-4831 GCA_043734285.1 Acidimicrobiaceae bacterium | reverse complement strand
CCAGCCGGGAGGTCGCCGACCCGTGTCGAGGTAACCGGGATACTGCTCCTGGATCTGCGCGCGGGTGAGGCCCTGCCACTCACCGGCGTTGCGCTCCATGAAGTCGGTCATCGCGATGACCGGACCGACGCCGATGCTCGCGGCGATGATCTCGGCGGTGTCGCGGGCGCGTTCGAGCGTCGATGAGAACACCGCGTCGACGGCGCCGATGGCGGGCGTCGCCTCGAACGCTTGACGGCGTCCGGTCTCGCTGAGGGGCGGATCGGCCTGCCCCTGCCAACGGGCCTCGGCGTTCCACGTCGACTGTCCGTGGCGGATGAGCAGGAGGCTGGTCACGGACCAACGGTACGCGTGAGGGCCCCGACTACGCTCATCTCGTGGCCGTCCTGAGATTGTTCGCACAGGCTCGCGAGGCCGCCGGGACGGGTCGCGACGTCGTCGACGCGGCCACCGTGGGCGACGTGTTGACCGAGGCGTCGGCTCGCTACGGCAGCACGTTCGCAGCGTTGTTGAGCTCGTGCGGCGTCTGGCTGAACGGCGAGCCGACCGACCGCGCCGCCGCGGTCGGAGCGGCCGACGAGGTCGCCGTGCTGCCGCCGGTGTCCGGCGGAGCGCGCTGACGATGGCGGTCGGTGTCGCGGCGGTCCTCGATCGCTATTCGGTGCGCCACGACCTGCAGGCCCCGCGGGTGCGTTTCGGCATCCTCTGGTTCGGCGCACTCCTCGTTTCGTTGGTCGGCGGATCCTTCGGTGTCGCGGCGCTCTTCGCGGTCGTCTGCTCGATCAGCGCGCTCCAGGTGGCCGGCGCGTGGCGGGGGGCTCGGGCGCCGGTCAATCAGCCGCTGGCGGCGATCGCCGCTGGTCTGGCTCCGCTCGCCTCGTGGATCGGCAACACCTGGTCGGGCCTGGCGTTGCTCGCCTTCGCGGCTCTCGCCGTGGTGTTGGGACCGGCGCGCCGACTCGACGCGAAGGCTCTCAACAAGGGCGTCATCGCGACCAACTGGACCGCCGCCAGTGCGACGCTCCGCTCGGGATTCTTCGTCGCGTTCGTCGGCACCGCGGTCGTGCAGATCCACCGCGTCGACTCGTTGATGCTGCTGTTCCTGCTCGCGGCGTGCTGCGTCTACGACTCGGGCGACTACCTGTGCGGCGCGGGCTACCGCAATCGCATCATCGGGCCGCTCGCCGGATCGTTCGGCGTGCTCGTCGTCACGATGTCGATGACCGCGATCCGTCTCGACCCGTTGAGCAGCGGCCAGGTGTGGGCGTTTGGCTTCGCGTTCGCCATCCTGTGCCCGCTCGGCCAACTGTTCGGCTCGTGGATCCTCCCGTCGTCGCGCGCTGCGGTTCCGGGCCTGCGCCGGCTCGACACGTGGCTCCTCGCGGCGCCGTTCTTCTGGATCGGCCTCGAGCTGGTGGGCCGCTGATGCCGCGACCGTGCTCACTTCGGGCGCGAGGATGCCGATGAGGAACTGTCGATGTCAGGACAGTCAACGTCAGGACAGCCGATGAACCACTCTGCACCCGAGGAGCCGCGCATCGTGATCGCCGAACTCGACGACCTGCTGAAGACCAACGACCTGGTGTCGCTGGGTCAGCGTCCCTTCCCCGAGCTCCGTGCGCTGCGCGACCGGCTCGGCGAGGTCGAGACCGGATTGTCGTACGGGCGGCGTCTCGCCCAGGGTCGCCTCGACATCGTCATGGCCGAGACCGCATCGCGTGCCACAGGCCACGCCGACTCGAACCATGAGTTGGTGGCGAGGCTGCCCGAGGTGCTGTCCGGCAACTCGCGTTCGTCTGACCTGCCGCGGCCGATCCGCGAGACCGAGATCCCTGAGTTCGTCGACGAGATCGTCGCCGGGCTCGATTCCCTCTTCGGGATGCACGAGGTCGAGAACCTCGAGATCGTGCCCGACGAACACCTCGCCGACATCGCTGTGCGCCTCGCCGACTACGAGCGGGCGGTTTCGGCCAAGCGCCTCGAGGTCCATCGCATCATCGACGAGGTACAGGAGGAGATCATCTCCCGGTACCGCAGTGGTGCGGCGTCGGTCGACGACCTGCTGCACTGAGCCACGGTGTCCCCCTGCCGACGCTGTCGCGTCGGGCGCGCGCTTGCAAGAGGAGTGCGGTTGCTCGCAATCGTCGCGGTACGCTGAACCGGTGAAAGAGGATGCCGACAGGCGCTGGTATGACCTCGGTGAGTTCATCCGAGAGCAGCGCCGCGTCGGCCAACTCTCGCTGCGCAAGCTGTCCGAGCTCGCCGGCGTCTCGAACCCGTATCTGAGCCAGATCGAGCGTGGTCTGCGTCGGCCCTCTGCCGAGATCCTCCAGCAGATCGCACGGGCGCTCGAGATCTCGGCCGAGACGATGTACGTGCGGGCCGGCATCCTCGACGAGCCCAATGGCGAGCACGATCTCGTCGTCGAGATCCGTCGCGATCCGCACCTCACCGAAGAGCAGAAGAAGACGCTGGTGCGCATCTACGAGTCGTTCCGGCGCGAGAACGAGCCGGTCGCCGACTGAACGGTTCAGCGCCGGGGTTGCTACCTTCGTCGCCGATGCGGGAATCGAGCGGCGTGGATGCTGGTTGGAGAGCGCCGTGACCTCCGTCGCGATGCTCTCGATGCACACGTCCCCACTGGCCCAGCCCGGAGTGGGCGACGGCGGCGGCATGAACGTCTACGTCCGCGAACTGGCGGCGTCGCTCGCGCAGGCCGGTGTGCCGACCACGGTCTTCGTGCGCCGCTGGGCCGACTCACTGCCCGATCGGGTCATGATCGAGCCGCTCCTCGAGGTGGTGCACGTCGACGCCGGCCCCGCGGACCTTCCGAAGGAAGCCCTGCCCGACATGGTCGATTCGTTCGCCGACGGTGTGCGACGCCACCTGCTCGAGTTCGGTGCCCCGTCGGTCATCCACGCGAACTACTGGCTCTCGGCGGTCGCCGGGCATCGTCTCAAGCACGAGCTCGAGGTACCGCTCGTCTCGACGTTCCACACCCTCGCCAGGGTGAAGGCAGTGTCGGGCGATGCCGAGCCGCGACGGCGTGTCGAGGCCGAGACGTCGGTCATCGGATGCTCCGACGCGATCTGCGCGTCGAACCCGGTCGAGGCGCAGCAGCTGATCGACCTGTACGGCGCGGTCGGCGACCGGATCGAGATCGTGCCGCCGGGCGTCGACCACGCGTTCTTCTCGCCCGGCGACCAGCGTGGCGCTCGCAAGGCGCTGGGTTTGGGCGACGAGCCGGTGCTGTTGTTCGTCGGGCGCATCCAGTCGCTGAAGGGTCTCGACCTCGCGGTCGCCGCACTCGCCGCACTCGGTGACCGTCGGGCGAAGCTGGTCGTGGTCGGTGGTCCGAGCGGATCCGACGGCGAGTCCGAGCTGCGCAGGATCCACACCCTGATCGACGACCTGGACCTGACCGAGCGTGTGCGCTTCGTCGACCCGCAGCCTCACCACCTGTTGTCGACCTACTACCGGGCGGCCGACGTGTGTGTGGTCCCGAGCCGCTCCGAGTCGTTCGGGCTCGTCGCGCTCGAGGCCGCTGCGTGCGGCACGCCGGTCGTCGCCGCGGCGGTGGGCGGGTTGACGACCCTCGTCGACGACGGCCTGTCGGGTTACCTCATCGACGGTCGCACGCCCGACGAGTGGGCTGCTGCGATCGGACTCGTGCTCGGCGATCGCGAGCTGGCGTCGACCATGTCGAAGGCCGCCGCCGAATTGGGTCGCGGCTACGCGTGGTCCACGACCGCCGGACGTCTCCGCCGTCTCTACTCCGACCTCTCGTCGACGCGACGCCTGGTCGAGTGCGGCGGCGCACCCGCGTGACCGACATCGACGAGCCGTCGTCACCCGACGAGCTCGATCGGTTGGAGCAGGTGATCGACGAATGGCTCGAGGCGCAGCGCGTCGAGAACCCGGTTGTCGCCGCGGTCGAGCACGGCGAGCCGGGAGAGCGACGGTGGTTCGTGCGCGTGCACGGTGAGCAGAAGTCGGTGTTCTCGATCTGGTTCTGGCTGCGGCAACGCAGCCTTCATGTCGAGACGTACTTCATGCCCGCGCCCGAGGAGCAGCACGCCGAGCTCTACGAGTACCTGCTGCGTCGCAACTCGAAGTTGACCACGATGCGTTTCGCGATCGGCGAGGAGGACGCGGTCTTCCTCGTGACCGAGATCGACAACGCGTCGGTGAGCCCTTCGGTGCTCGACCGGGCCCTCGGTTCGGCCTACGCCTACACCGAGCACTACTTCCGGCCCGCCATGCGGATCGGATACGCCTCGAAGTTCCAGGGTTGAGCGGCCGTTCGGGAGCGTCTCGAACATTTGATTGCATCTCATACTGTTTTGCTGTTATCTGTGTGCCAAGGCCGGAGGGTGCCACGACGACACGTCGGGGAAGCGGATCGTCGCAGGCACCCTCCGGTTCTTCAGGCGTTTTGGTTTCCGGGCCGCTTCAGCCGCGCCGGTAGGCTGACTCGATGACCCGGGTGCAGATCGTCGGCGGCGGCCGGATGGGCGAGGCCCTCGTCGCAGGGCTCATCGCGTCGGGCTGGGCGACCGCGGATCAGATCCGCGTCGTCGAGGCATCGGCCGATCGCCGTCAGTTCCTCGCCCAGCACATCGACGGGCTCGTCGTGGCCGACGCGCCGTCGAGCGCCGAGGGCACGGTGCTCGCGGTCAAGCCCGCGGATGTCGCCACCGTCGCCGCGCAGGTGAGCCAGGCCGGCGGCGGACGCCTCCTGTCCATCGCCGCCGGTGTCACCATCGCCACGCTCGAAGCGGCCGCCGGCCCCGGCGTCGCCGTGGTGCGCGCCATGCCGAACACGGCCGCG
>JAYTFP010000305.1:0-1886 GCA_043734285.1 Acidimicrobiaceae bacterium | reverse complement strand
CACGGACGCCGACGCGCCGAAGCACGCCGGGATGACTGCGTTCGTCGTCGACATGCGCGCGCCCGGTGTCGAGGTGCGGCCGCTGCGTCAGATGACCGGCGGCGCGGGGTTCAACGAGGTGTTCTTCACCGAGACGCGGATCCCCGACACGCATCGTCTCGGCGAGGTCGGCGGGGGATGGGGCGTCGCCCTCACCACGCTCATGAACGAGCGCGCCTCGATCGGCAGCGGGATGGGACTCGGTCGCGGCCCGGGTCCGTTCGAGCGGATCATCGCCCTGACCCGCGAGATGGGGCGCGACCGCGACCCGATCGTGCGCGACCGTCTCGCCCGCCTCTACATCGAGCACAAGGCGATCTCGTTCACCGGGCAACGAGCGCTCTCGGCAATGCAGGCGGGCAAGCTGCCGGGCCCCGAGATGTCGATCCTCAAACTCGCCGGCACCCAGCACCTGCTCGCCATCGCCGACTTCGTGGCGATGGTCCTCGGCCCGAAGGTCTGCGCTGATGTCGGCGAGTGGGGCACGTTCGCCTGGAGCAAGTTGGTGTGCGGCGCACCCGCCGGCCGACTCGGCGGCGGCACCGACGAGATCCTGCGCAACATCATCGGCGAGCGCATCCTCGGCCTGCCCCGCGAGCCCAAGTAGCATCTAAGGTCGGCGAATGCCTGCTGGAACACCCGAGGATTCGGTCTCGCTCACCATCGATGCCACGCCCGCCGCGCTCTACGAACTCGTGAGCGACGTCACGAAGATGGGCCGTCTCAGTCCCGAGTGCACGGGTGGCAGGTGGCTGGGCCGGGCGAAGGGCCCGACGGTGGGTGCCAGGTTCGTCGGCTTCAACCGTCGCGGGATCGTCTGGTGGTGCACGCTCAACAAGGTCGTGATCGCCGAGCCCGGGTGCGACTTCGCGTTCGCGACCGGCGGCAGCGGGATCCGCTGGCGGTACCGCTTCAAGCCGACCGACGGCGTCGGCACGGTCGTGACCGAGTCGCGCGAAGAGTGGAAGCCACGTCCGCTGTCGGCTCGCCTTTTCACACGGTTCGCGCTCGGCGGGGTGCCCGAGCACGAGGACGAGATGCGCGATGGCATGCGCGCCACGCTCGAACGGCTGCGGCAACTCGCCGAGAAGTAGCCACGCGACGCGCCGTGGCGTGACAGGCTGACGACATGTCGAAGCGACCGAAGTTGGCCGAGCAGTTGCGCGATCAGTTCGAGAAGGCGCGGGCGACCTCGCCGCTCGGGCGCGCAGTGCCGGTGATCGGCGAGGCGCACCACCTCGACACAGCGCCGTTCGAGGACGAGCCGTCGGCCGAGGTCGCAGCGTTCCTCGTCTACTACCTCGCCGTGCTCGAAGACGTCGCGATCGGGCTCGCCGAAGAGGTCGACGACCTCCGTCGCCGGCTCGACCGTCTCGCCGACTGAACTCGAGCGTGCGCCGAGAGGCGGCACGCTCCATCAGGAGAGCCCCCTGATCGGCGAAGCCGGTCAGCCCGCCGGTTCGAGGATGACGAGCGGGATGTCGCGGTCGGTCTTGGTCTGATAGCCCGCGTAGCCCTTGTACGCGGCCACGACCTTGGGCCAGAGCGCCGACTTCTCGTCGGCCGTCGCGGTGCGCGCCGTCATCGTGCGGTTCGAGCCCGACATGATGATCTCGACTGACGGGTCGGCGAGCAGATTCTTGTACCAGGCGGGATCGCGGTCGTCGCCGCCGTACGACGCGACCAGCACGACGTTGTCACCCTCGCGCACCGGGCTGGTCAGCATCGTCGAGCGCGGCTGGCCGCTCTTGCGCCCGGTGGTCGTGAGCATCACGACCGGCATGCCGAACGCTTTGCCGAAGAGCTTGCCCCTGCTGGCCTTGAACAGCGTCTTGTGCAGACCGGTG
>JAYTFP010000304.1:0-12422 GCA_043734285.1 Acidimicrobiaceae bacterium | reverse complement strand
TCGTCGCGGGAATGCAATTGTTTGCCCGTGGCACCTCACGTTCTGCGGGGTGGGATCGTTGACCTGATGTGACCCTGCAACCGTTCGAAGACGTCGTGGCGGCGCACGGCTCGACAGTGCTGCGTGTCTGCCGCGCCGTCCTCTCACCGAGCGACGCGGACGACGCCTGGTCCGAGACGTTCCTCTCGGCGCTGCGGGCCTATCCAGAGCTCCGCCCCGATAGCAACGTCGTCGGGTGGCTCGTCACCATCGCCCATCGCAAGGCGATCGACGCGGTCCGGCGCAACGCCCGCCTCCCGCAACTGCTCGCCGCCATCCCCGAACTGGCGACGTTCGACGTGACCCCGTCGAGCGACCATGACCCCGACCTCTGGGCGGCCTTCGAGTCGCTCACCGATCGGCAACGACAGACGATCACCCTCCACCATCTCGGCGGCTTCCCGTACTCACAGGTCGGCGCCCTCCTGAACACCACCGAATCAGCAGCCCGTCGCAGTGCATCCGACGGTCTCGCCACGCTGCGGGCCTCATTCGTACGAGGAGTACCGACATGACCACGAAACCCACCACGAAGAAGACGGTTGCCAAGAAGGCGCCCGTGAAGAAGAGCGGTGCCAAGAAGGCCACGCGATCCGGCGACGCGGCGACGTTGGCCCGCCTCCACGAGCGACTCGTCGCACAGGCGGCCGAGGCCGACCTGCTCGACATCGCCTGCCGTACCGTCGACAGCCCGTTCGGATCGCTGCTCGTCGCCGCCACCCCGGTCGGCATCGTGCGCGTCGCGTTCGAGTGCGAAGACCACGACTCGGTGCTCGACGCGCTCGCGGCAACGGTGTCGCCACGGATCCTCGCCGCGCCGCGTCGACTCGACGGAGTGGCCCGCGAGCTCAACGAGTACTTCGCGGGGCGCCGGCGCGAGTTCGATCTCGCGGTCGATCTGCGCTTGGTGCGTGGGTTCCGGCGGTCGGTGATCGAGCACCTCACCGACATCGAGTTCGGCACCACTGCGACCTACTCGCAGCTCGCCGCGCTCGCCGGCAGTCCCGCCGCCGTGCGGGCTGCGGGCTCGGCGTGCGCGAACAATCCGGTCCCGATCGTCGTGCCGTGCCACCGAGTGGTGCGCAGCGACGGCTCGGTGGGCCAGTACCTGGGAGGCACCGAGGCCAAGCAGTCGCTGCTTCGGCTCGAGGCAGCCTGAGACAGCTCAGACGAGCGCCCGCACGATGGCGCTGAGTCCGGCCGCGGCGGCAAACGCCAGTACCGCGGGGCGGATCGACCTGTCAGCCAACCGCCGGGCCGCGAAGTGTGCGATCGCGAGCCCGGCGGCGAGAGCCGGGAGCAGCGTGGCGACGGTCACGACGTGCCATGCCTCGACCTTGCCGGCGGCGCCCAGCGCCGTCAGCGACAGCACGGTCCCGGCAAGGAAGCACGCGGCCAACGTCGAACGCACCCGCGGCGCGGGTTGGTGTTGGTAGAGCAACGCCAACGGCGGTCCACCGACGGCGGCGGTGGTGTCCATCAGTCCCGACGCCGCACCCGCGCCGAACGAGAGCGCTCGGGTGATCGGATGGTGGTTGCCGATCAGCGTCACGAGCGCGGCGATCAGCACGGCCACACCAACGACTGCCGACAGTGACCGCTGCGACACGAGCGTGACGACCACGACACCGGCGAGCGTGCCGGGCAGGCGACCGAGTGTCGTCCACCGCACGCCCCGCCAATCGATGTGTCGCCACTCGCGGAGCGCGACCGTCAGCGAGATCGGACTACTGACGAGCACCATCGCCGCTGGCAGCATGCGCGGGGCCACCAGACCGACGATCGGCGCGGCGATCAGATTGAGCCCGAAGCCGACCAGCCCCTGTGCGAACGCCCCCACGGCGACGGTCACCGAGACGGCGACGTACTGGGGCCAATTGAGATGCACGAGTCGAGGATCCTACGAGTCGGCGCACGCTCTCGGTCCTATGGTGAGCGGGTCGAAGGGGCCTCCATGCAACTGAGCGTTCGATCCGTGGTCGTGGTCGTGGCGTTCGCCACGCTGTCGGCCGGAATGGCTGCGTGCGGCAGCGACGAGAAGGGCTCGGCGCCGCCGACCACCTTGCCCAAGGCCGCCGCGGCGCCGATCGGGCTCGACCGTCTCGGTGTCGACGCGTCGACCATCGGTCGCTGTGATCCGATTGCGGCTCGGTGCATGCTGCCCTTCCCCGACGACTACCTGACCGTCGCAGATCCATCGACGCCCACGACCCGCCGGCTGCATCTCGATGCCGCGTCGCTGCCTGCGAACACCGACGGTGTGCACGTCGACCCCGAAGACCAGAACCGCGCCGACGGGTGGAGTCCGGGCTCGGCGGTCATGGTCGAGCTCGACTCGGTCGACCTCGGTCGGTCGCACGCTCCGGCCCTCACTGACATCTCTGCCTCGCTGCGCGTCGACTCGCCGATCGTGGTGCTCGACGCGACCAGCGGGCGGCGCGTGCC
The DNA here is from genome assembly GCA_043734285.1 of Acidimicrobiaceae bacterium. Lineage (GTDB taxonomy): Bacteria > Actinomycetota > Acidimicrobiia > Acidimicrobiales > Microtrichaceae > JAYTFP01. The sequence goes on along the minus strand of JAYTFP010000304.1, from coordinate 9,938 downwards.
GTTCTGGGCCGAGCTCGATTCGAAGGCCGACGCGGGAACGCAGCCGATGCTGATGCTGCACCCCGCCGTGAACTTCGCCGACGGTCATCGCATCGTCGTGGCGATGCGCTCGCTCGTGCGAGGCGACGGCGCCCCCGTCGAGCCGACTGCGGCGTTCGCGGCCTATCGCGACGGCCAGCGGTCGACCGATGCGACGTTCGAGCAGCGCCGGCCCGCGTTGGAGCACCTCTTCGCTGACCTCTCCCGTGCCGGCGTGGAGCGGTCGTCGCTCCAACTCGCGTGGGACTTCACGGTCGCCAGCACCGAGAGCCTCACCGGCCGCATGATCGCGATGCGTGACGACGCGTTCGCGCAGCTCAGCTCGTCGACGCCGAAGTTCGCGATCACCAAGGTCACCGAGCGCCCGGAGCCACGCGTCCGGCGGCGCGTCGACGGCACCTTCGAGGTGCCGCTGTACCTCACCGGGAAAGGCGAACCGGGAAGCCGATTCGTCCTCGACGCGAAGGGCCACCCGACGCGTCAGTCGGGCACGTTCACGGCCGAGTTCCGGTGCAACATCCCCGAGTCGGCCGCGACCTCGAAGGCGCGCATGGCGCTCTACGGACACGGACTGCTCGGCTCGGTCGACGAGGTGAGCAGCGACATGGTCCTCGACATGTCGGTGAAGGGGAACATCGTCTACTGCGCGACCAATTGGTACGGGCTGACCGAGGAGGACATCGGCAATGCGATCGCCGCATTGCAGGACCTGTCGAAGTTCGCGTCGGTCGGCGATCGCCTCCAGCAGGGGATGCTCGCCTTCCTCGTCCTCGGTCGTCTGCTGCGCAAGGACTTCGGCGGCGATCCCGAGTTCATCCTCGACGGTTCGTCGGTGCTGAAGACCGACGAGCTCTACTTCGACGGCAACAGCCAGGGCGCGATCGTGGGAGGTGCGCTCACCGCGGTCGCCCAGGACTTCACGCGCAGCGTGCTGGCCGAGGCGGGGATGAACTACTCGCTGCTCCTCGATCGCAGTGTCGACTTCAACGAGTACCTCGACGGCGCGTTCAAGCCGAAGTACCCGGCGCGGTTCGACCGGATGATCGGGCTCGCGGTCATCCAGCTCCTGTGGGACCGCGGCGACGCAGACGGGTATGCGAACCACATTGTCGACGGCGCGCTGCCGTCGACGCCGAAGCACACGGTGCTACTCATGGGAGCGGTCGGCGACCATCAGGTGAGCGAGTACAGCCTGCGGGTCGAGGCGCGGACGCTCGACGTGCAGGCACACCTGCCGCTCGCAGCGAAGGGCCGCACCGCGGAGACGGATCCCGCATGGGGGCTGCATCCGATCGCTCGGTACCCGTACCGCGGCTCGGCCTACTACCTGTGGGACACGGGATCGCCGGCGACACCGCCCGAGAACCGGGCGGCCAGCGACGGCCACGACCCGCACGACGACACGCCGAACATCCCGGAGGTTCAGGCGCTCAAGGACGCCTTCTGGCACAGCGACGGTTCGGTCAGCGACGTCTGCCGGGCAGCGCCCTGCACCGCACCCGTGCCGGCCGCCAACGCCTGAAACGGTAGAAGGTCGCGCAGGACAGTCAGCTCTGATCGAGCTCCCAGAGCATGGGCCCGCCGGCGCTGTCGAGGAGGCGCTGCGCGGGTGACTTGCGGTCGATGTGGCCGATGAGTCCGTTGTAGACGCCGTAGCCGACCAGGTCGCGCAGACGGGGCGAGAAGGTCTCGACGAGTCGCGGCGACAGTGCGAGCTGCTGGTTCTCCTGCTGACGGATGTACCCGGCGCAGTAGTTCATCGCGATGCCGACGCGCACTCGGTCGGAGTGATTCGCGCCACCGCCGTGCCAGAGACTGCCGTGCCAGACGAGCACCGAGCCGCGGCCCATCGCGGCCGCGATCGAGTCGTAGTGCGTCCCGTAGTCGGGGGAGTGGTCACTCACGTGCGTGCCGGGGATGATTCGTGTCGCACCGTTCTGTTCGGTGAACTCGGTGAGCGCCCACATCGTGTTGCACACGGTCGGCGGATGCGGTTTCGGGATCGGCAGCAGCTGGTCATCCGCGTGGATCGGCTGCGCGGTCTCGTCGGGTCGGATCGTCACCGAGGAGAGTGAGGAGATCAGGCAACCGGGGTCGAGCACGCCTTCGACGACGGGCAGCACAACAGGATGCACGGGGACCGCCTGCCACAGTTCGCCGTACGCGAGCAGGTTGTAGACCCGCGTCGTCGAGCGCCCCTCGAACGAGTTGTTCGACGGCATGGTCCCGAGCTGCGATTCGAGTCGGGCGAGGTCGTCGAGCAACGCGTCGCACTCGGCGTCGTCGAGCACGTTCTCGATGATCGAGTAGCCCTGCGACTCGATCTGCTGGACGTGGGCGCGGGGCGAAGTCGTGATTGGTTCAGGGTAGCCCCGGGTACGGAATTGCTCATGAACGAGTGCTCCCGTCCGACAGGAGCGGTGGGGGCAAGCCGACGAAGGGGGATCAGATGTCGATGACCGGTGAGGCACCGAGCAAGACGCTGCGCCGAACATCCGGCGAGCGGGTCGACTTCGTGACCCACATGATGGGCCGAGAAGTCCGCTGCTGGTGGTCCGACGGAGCGATCGGGGGCGACGACGAGCTGCTCGAGCGACTCGAGCACCTCGAGTCGGCGACGTCGTTCGCCACACCGCTGGCGATGTTGACGGCGTTGCGCACCGCTGTCCTCGATCCGATCACGGTCTCGACCGTGACGCACCGCATCTGACGTCAGGCCGACTTGCGCTTGCGCGGCGCGGCCTTGGCCTTTTTCGCCGCTGGTTCCTCGACCTGCTCGTCGGCGTCTTCGTCGTCACGGCCGGTCGGGTGACGACCCCGCGACTGCTTCGCGGCCCGCACCGACGCCTCGAGTGCGGCCATGAGGTCGACCACATCCGCGCTCGCCGGCTTCGAGCCCGCGGGTGCGACCATCGGCGTGCCGGAGGCCTTCTGCCCGATGAGGTCGACGACTTGCTCGCGGTAAGTGTCGCGGTAGGTCTCGGGCGCGAACGGCTCGGACAGCGACTCGATCAGCGACTCGGCCATCGCCACTTCTTTCGGAGTGACCTCGACGTCGGCGAGGTCGTCGAACTCGGGCAGTGCCTCGCGCTCGTTGAGCTCGTCGGCGTAGACCATCATCGACAACAGCAGCGTGCCGTCCTTCGGTCGGAGCACTGCGACGCGCTCCTTCGATCGCATCACGAAACGTGCGATGCCGACCTTGTTCGACTCCTCCATGGCGCGCACGAGGAGTGCGTAGGGCTTCGCCGGCTGTGACGGCGTGACGTGGTACGCCCCGTCGAAGAAGATCGGATCGATCTCGTCGAGGTCGACGAAACAGTCGAGCGCCAGGCTGTGCGTGGCCTCCGAGGTGAACTGCGCGAGTTCTTCCTCGCTGACGACCACGTAGTTGTCGGGCGAGATCTCGTAGCCCTTGACGATGTCGGAGTACTCGACCTCTTCGCCGGTGACCTCGTTGACCCGCCGCTGCCGGACCCTCGCGCCGTCGCGCCCGTCGAGCTGGTGGAACCGAACCGACTTCTCGGACACGGCCGAGTACAACTTGACCGGGATGCTGATGAGACCGAAGTTGATCGATCCCTTCCAGATCGGGCGTGCCATCCGTTCAGCGTAGCGATCAGATCAAGGTGTGCCGCAGCTCCCACAAGGCGTGCATCGTCGGGTCGGTGAGCAGGTGGCCCGTCGCCTGGGCCTTCATCTGCTCGAAGCGGTAGCCGATCCCGATGACCAGAGCTCTCACCACCTCGCGTTTGGGCCAGCGCGACGCCATCTGCGCCGTCAGGGCCTGGGCATCGACCAGCACGTCATCGGTCTCCTCGCCCATCTCGGCCAGTCGCGCCTTCTCGCGCTCGAAGAGGTGGAGAAATGCCTGGACCTTCTCGGCCTCGTCGTCGGCGAGACGCACGGCGAACTGTGCAGCGTCGCGGCGGGCGCGTTCGAGCGCGTGTCGTCCCTTGCTCGTCAGACGGGCGCCACGGATGACGTGGTCGTCGTCGATCCGCTCCGCGATCACGGCTCGGACCAGCCCGTTCTCCACGAGTTCGAGGAAGGTCTCGCCCTCGTGCCGGCCGCGGTGTCGCCAGTCCTCCTCGTTGCAGCCCGCAGCCTCGAGTCCCTCGAGCACTGCGAGCTCTCGTTCGGTGAAGAAGTGTGGTCTCATGGCGAAATCGATCGGCGATGGAGCCGGACGTGCGGTCAGTCGTGAGGTACCCGCTGCCGACGACCACCAGACCATACGGTCGCGAGTATCACCTCGCCAGACTTCGCGAACGGCATGTATGGGGCACGCCGAGGCGGGGTATCGGGCAGGCAACCCCCAAAAGTTCGTCGGTCTGAGCGCCCGCTCGACCGGCGGATACTCGTCGGCAATGCCCACCCGCCGACAGCGTCAAAGGTCCCCGTCGCCGGACGGGGACCTTTGCGTGCCCGGAACGTGCGCGGAGCGCGTGCTCAGGCGTCGTCGAGCGCGATGCCCAGTGTGTCGTTGAGGCCGGTCATCTCGATGAGGCGGTGTGCGTTCTGGCTCAGCGCGGTGATCGAGAACGAGCGACCGTCGGCGGCGATGGACTCCTGCGTCTCGAGTAGTGCGCGGAGCCCGCTCGAATCGATGAAGTCGACTCCGGCGAGGTCGAGAGCGATCGCCGCGGCCTTCTGTTCGAACACCGCTGCCCTGAGCTGCTCAGCCGTGGCGATGTCGAGATAGCCGACTACTGTCATGAGCGTCCGTTGGTCATCGCCGGTAACGGTGATCATGAACGTGTCCGACATCGGTTCCTCAGTTCAGTGGTATCGGGTTGGCGTGGCGGAGAAGAGGGTAGATCAGGTCGTGGTCGAATACCTGTACGAGGCGAGCTGGGAACTCGGGGACGAACTCGACGCACCACGGCATGCTCGGCATCTCACTGCCGACACCTTGATCGCGTGGGGCATCGACGGCTTCTCCGACGGGGCGCAACTGGTGGTCAGTGAGCTCGTGACGAACGCGTTGGTCCACGCCCAGTCGTGCAGTCGACTGATGCTCCGCTACAACGGTGAGTCCTTGTGGATCGGCGTGCGCGATGACGGCGTCGGCGATGCCGTGCCGCGGCATGATCCCGAGCTCGGTGGCTGGGGCCTGAGGGTGGTCGATTCGCAATCCGATGACTGGGGAACCGATCGGCATCACGACGGCGGCAAGACCATCTGGAGCGAGATGTCACCGCCATGGATGGCGACGACCTCCGCCGGTTGACATCAAGATCATCGGGCGGATCACGCCGTCGCGGTCACATCGTCCCCGGGAAGGCGCCGCCGTCGATCAGCAGGCTCTGACCGGTGATGTAACCGGCCTGCGCGGAGCACAGGAACGCGCACGCGGCGCCGAACTCGTCGGGCCGACCGAGCCGGTGCGCGGGAATCGAGGCCATTCGCTCGGCGAGCACCGCGTCGCGGTCGACGCCGCGGCTCGTCGCCGTCGACCTGACGTGCGAACGGAGGCGATCGGTGTCGAACGCTCCGGGCAGGAGGTGGTTGATCGTCACGTTCGACCCGGCCACCTGACGCGCAACCCCCGCGAGGAACGCGGTGAGACCCGCCCGCGCGCCCGACGAGAGGTCGAGGCCCGCGAGCGGCATCTTGACCGACCCCGAGGTGATGTTGACGATCCGTCCGAACCTGCGGCGCACCATCGGTTCGATCACCTGCTGGATGAGTTCGATCGGCGCCACCATGTTGCCAAGGACGCCGTCGAACATCGCCTGACGATCGAGTTGGCGGAAGTCGCGGAACGGCGGCCCGCCGTTGTTGTTCACGAGGATGTCGGGCTCGGGGCACGCCTCGAGCAGTGCGGCCTGCCCGTCGGCGGTCGCGACATCGGCGACCACCGCAGTCACGGTCACCGAGCTCGTCGAACGGATGTGCGCCGCCGTTGCCTCGAGCGCGTCGCGATCTCGGCCGTTGACGACCACGTCGCAACCCGCATCGGCCAGCGCCTCGGCGCACCCGCGACCGAGTCCACGACTCGACGCGCACACGATGGCGGTTCTCCCCGAGATTCCCAGGTCCATGGGTCGCTCCTTCTGTTCGGTGACGAGTACTAGCACGACGGACCGGCTCCGACGGGATGAAACCGACGTCGAACGGGTACCCCACGAGTGTGCAGAAGCTCAGTTACGCCGTGGTCTCGATCGGCCTGTGCGTCGCGCTGTCGGGTGCCGCCGTGCCGACCGGGTCGGGGAGCGACGCCCTCACCGTGGACCGGGTGTCCGCGACCGGGAGGGGCACGCTGGTCGAGGTGTCGGTCCCGCGCCGCCTGTCCGGTGCGCCGCTCGCCGCCGACGCATTCTCGGTCGGCGGAGGTACCTCGTGGGTGGTGCTCGCCGCGCGTCGGCTGCTCGAAGGCGGCGCGCGCATCGCGGTGTTCGTCGACGGGCCGTTCGACACCGGGGCGGCGCGCGGCGTGCAGGCGGCGCTGCTCGAACTCGCGGGTGACCTGGAGCCGACCGTACGCCTGACTCTGGCCGTCAACGGCTCGGTCCTCGACGCGGGCACAGATCGGCGCGCATTCCTCGGGGTGGTGCAACGCTTCGCGCCGCCCGACCCACTCGTCACTGCCGAGGGCGCTGCGATGTTCCGCCAGGTGCTGGTGACCGGCGACCGGCCCGCCGCGGTGCTCGTGGTGACGACGAGGTCGGACGGCACGGACGCGGCAATCGGCGCGACCGAGGTGGTCGACAGCCCGGTCTTCGTCGTGCGGATCGGAACCGCCGCGACCGGCGGTGGATGGCTCGATTCGCTGAGCGCGCGAACTGGCGGGGGCACGATCTCGACGACCGCCGACCAACTCTCGGCCGCGGTCCACGACGTGGAACTCGAGATGCTGTCGCGTTATCGCCTGGTTGTTCCTGATCAATCGTCGGGCGGTGGCACCCAGCTCCGCGTGGCCGCCCTGGGCATCGAGCGCACGGTTCCGCTCGCCGCGCCGTCCGTGCCGCGGAGCGTGACCGCGCCGCCGAGCGTCAGTTCCAGCGTCGAAGCACCGCGGCAGATCGCGACCGGCGCGCCTCCGCAGGATTCGACAGCGATCTGGCTGGTCGTGGCGCTCGGTCTGTTCGTGCTGGCGGCCGCGGGTGCGGCCGTGTGGCTGAGGACACGAGTGCTGCCGCGCCGGCGCGCGGCGATGGCCGCGCTCGAACAGATTCGGCACCCCGACGCGGCTTCGGCACCCCCAATCGCAGCTCGGGCACCGCCAGTCGCTGCGCCCGCGCCCGCACCTCCGTTCCGCTCCTCTGTGGAGCCGGCGCCTCGCCTCGCCGAGGTGTTGCTCGACCTGACCGAGCCGCGCGCGAGTTCCGCGCTGGCCGAGGCCGACGTCGCCGCGCGCCGAGCGCTCACCGACCTCGTGGCCCGTCGACTGGGCCCGGGGTTGCACGTCGCGCCGTTGTTGTTCAACGCGATCGAGTCGGCCGCCAGCGCGTGGCTCGTCGATCCGGCGGTGCAGGTCGCTGACCTCGTCGCCTACCTCGTGAGGCGAGTCGCGGGCGAGCCGGTCTCGTTGAGGAGTCCGACACTCGACCACATCGCGGTGGCCGAATCGCACCTGCTCGCAGCCATGGCGTCGGGGGAGTCGACCGGACGAGTCTCCGCGTCGCTGGTCGACGCCGCCATGGACTGCGCACGGCAGGTCGACTCGGCTGCCACGGATGCCCGGGTCGCGCTGACGGCGCGCGCCGCCCTCGCGGCCTGGGCGTCACTGCATACGGCGCTCGGCCCGGTGGCGATCGTCGTGAGCCCTTCACTCGCACCCGACGATGACTCCAGTCCGCGACGACCGGCGACAAGCGACGAGGCGGCCGTCACGATGCTCCGCGCGGTCGAGGACGGCGCCCGACGGATGTTGCGGGCCGAGCGATCGCTGACGAGGTTGCGGGCCGACTATCTCGCGAGGGCCGCATCCGACGTCCGGGTCGCTGCGGGCATCGACCGAGCCCTCGAAGCGATCGTCGTGTCCGTCGTCACCGGCGGCGCGACTGTCGACGGGCGCGGGCTCGATCGCGGCGTCGTCATGGCGATGGCACGAGAGGGATGGCTCGCGCCGGTCCCGGTCGCGTCGACGCAGATCGACGGTCGCGAATGGTGGATCGCGAATGAGGCGTTCGAGTACGTCACGTCGGCCTTCGCCGATGGTGCGTCGCACTCGGTCCCAGGATCACGTCAGAAGGAGCCACACCATGTCAACTGATCGAACCCAATTTCGCCAACGAGCGGACGTCCAGCAACTCGCGAGACTGTTGCTCGCGTTCATCGTTGCCGCGTGCGGCATCGTGATCGCGGCTCCACCCGCATCGGGCGCATCGGCCCCCTCACGAGCAGCGACGACTGCCAAGGTGACGATCGTGCACGGGCTCCGCGGAAAGCTCGTCGACATCTACGTCGACGGCTCCCTCTTCCTGCCGGCATTCCAGCCCGACCGGATCACCGACCCGACGACGGTCCCTTCCGGCGCGCACAAGATCGAGCTCCGCGAGGCCGGGTCAGCTGCCACCTCGACGCCGAACGCGACGGCCGAGGCGACCCTCGCGGCCGGGTCCGCCACGACGATCGTCGCCTATTTCACCAAGGACTCCAAGTGGACGGTCGCGACCTATCCCGGCACCGAACCCGCGCCTTCTGCCAGCGGCGCCGGTCGGGTCGTTTTCCGCAACAACTCGTCGGTCGGCCCCGTCGATGTCTCGGTCGACGGATCGAAGACGGTGTCGCAACTGGCCGCGCCCTCGGAGGTCGTCCAGGAACTCGCGGCCCGTCCCGCGTACAAGATCGAGGCAACGGCCGCGGGGGGTGTCGTCGTGCCGGCTCAGGACGTCGCGGTGACGGCGGGGCGCACACGGGTGCTCTACCTGGTGGGCAACTCGAACGACTTGACCTGGTTGACTCAGGACGCGGTCACCACCGCGACCACCCCCGGGTCGGTTGGCACGGGCAACTCGGGGCTGGCGGCCGATTCGTTCGTCGACTCGGCATCCCGTTCGGCTCGTGCGCCGTGGACCGCGGCGCTGTTGATCGTGGCGGTCGCAGTCGGAGTCGTGTCACGGCGTCGGCGCGATCGGTCGTCGACGAGCTGACCCGGTGAGGCGAGCCGAGCCGTGGTCCGCGCCGTGAGATCACCACCGCGTCGCCCGATCGGCGCCATCGCGTCCGTCGTCGTCGTGGCTGGTGTCGGTCTCGCCGGTGAGCCCATCGCTCGGGTCACCGCGTTGGCACGATCCGTGCCCGTCGCGGTGACGATGCCGGTCACGCTCCCGGCAACAATCCCGCCGACGTCGGGACCGACCAGTCATCCCGCGCTCCTCGCCGACCCGCCGTCGGCGCGAGGGGAGCGCGGGAGCGCGCCGCTGATGATCGCGATCCCCCGGATCGGCGTCGAGGCGGCGATCGTGCCAGTGTCGACCGGGCCCTTCGGTGAGCTCGAAGTGCCCGGATCGTGGACCGATGTCGCCTGGTACCAGGGAGGCCCGTCGCCCGGGCAGGCCGGCTCGTCGGTCCTCGCGGCCCACGTCGACTTCAACGGTCACGCGGGCGCCTTCTTCCGCCTCCGCGAACTGCGCGCCGGTGACCTGCTGGTGGTCGTCGGCATCGACGGCTCGTCGCGACCGTTCATCGTGCTCGCCAACCAGCAACTCGCGAAGGCCGCGCTCCCGACGGGGGAGTTGTTCCGTGCCGACGGCGATCCCGTCCTGCGGCTGGTCACCTGTGGCGGCTCGTTCGATTTCCGCGACCATCGGTACTCGGACAACGTGATCGTGACCGCCGTGCCGGTCCGCTAGGACTTCCTGTCCGAGGGTTGAGTTGACAGTTCCACCCGTTGGGGTGGGCGGTGATGGACCCTGTGGTTCCTTCCACAGACCCACAAGGAGCCATCA
>JAYTFP010000303.1:0-2622 GCA_043734285.1 Acidimicrobiaceae bacterium | reverse complement strand
GACTGCGCGATCGCGGCTTCTCGCATGGCGGCGATCGGCGCGATCCGAGTGGCGCGGCGAGCGGGACCGATGACCGACACCAGGGTCACGACCATGCCGACCCCGACACCGACGATCACGGTTCGTGCAGCGACGATGACGCCCGCATCAGGGAGTTTGGCGCCGAACGCGCCGAGCACAGCGCGGAGCGCGACTGCGGTCCCGATTCCGGCGGCGATCCCTAAGGCCGACGCCACGAGCCCGACGATCAGACCCTCGCCGATCACCGCAGCCGAGACCTGACGTTCGGAACCGCCGATCGCGCGGAGGAGCGCAAGTTCACGCGTGCGTTGCGCGACGACGATATTGAACGTGTTCCAGATGAGGAAGGTGCTGACGAAGAGCGTCACCGCTGCGAAGCCGAGCAGCACGGACGTGAAGATCGTGAGGCCTTGATCGATGAGGGTCTTGGTCTCGTCCAACACCTGAGTCTCGGTAACGACTTCCACCCGAGCGGGGAGCACCTTCGCGATGGCGTGCCGGACTTGGCTCTGGTCGTTCCCGCCCGAGACCTTCACCGATATCCGTGCCGCGCGCCCGGGCGCGCCGGACAACACGCTCGCCCGATCCAAGCTGAACGCGAGCGTCGATCGGACGATCGATGTTCCACCGGTCGAGAAGATCCCGCTGACCTTGTAGGTCGAGACGCCACCGATGGTCGCGATCTTCACCCGCGCACCGACCCGCAGATGTTTCGTCGACGCGGTATCGGTATCGACCGCGACCTGGTCCGCGCCGACCGGAGCATGACCGGATCGCAACGACACCGAAGTCAACGAGACCTGTTGGGGCCATGATGTTATGAGCGCGATGCCGCGTCCGGGTCCGCCGGTGCTCGCATCGGACTCCGAGCCGTCAACGATCTGTCCCGCCCCGACGACCGTCGTATTCACCGCGTCCACTCCAGGGACCCGCGCCACTTTCGCGGCGAGGCTCGTGGCGACCGACGACCGGATTCCGTCCTGGGGGCCGGACAGGATGTCGGCATTCTTCGGACGGACCACCAGGTCGACTCGGCCTGCAGAGGAGTCGATGAGCCGGTTGATCGATGCGCCGAGGCTGTCCGAGAGTACGAACGAACCGATGACGAACGCGACGCCGAGCACGATGGCGAGCGTCGTGAGGAGCAGCCGTCGCCAGTGTGCGATCGCGGACCGGATGGAGAGTTTCAGCATCTTCAGCGTCCCGCTTGGGCGATGTGATCGAGCACCGATTCGGATGTCGGTTCGATGAGTTCGTCGATCACTCGACCGTCGGCGAGGAACACGACCCGATCCGCGTACGACGCGGCGACAGGATCGTGCGTCACCATCACGATGGTCTGGCCCCCATCGCGGGACGCGCTCTGCAGGAACGAGAGGACTTCGGCCGACGACTTCGAGTCGAGATTGCCGGTTGGTTCGTCGGCAAAAACGATTTCCGGACGGCTGACCAACGCCCGAGCCACGGCCACCCGTTGTTGCTGGCCGCCCGAGAGTTCACTCGGGCGATGAGACAAGCGGTCACCTAACGCAACAGTCTCGACGACCTCAGTGAACCACGCCTCGTCGACGGGCCGTCGCCCGAGGGTCAGCGGCAACACGATGTTCTCCTCGGCGTTGAGGGTCGGCAACAAGTTGAAGGCCTGGAACACGAACCCGATCCGCTCCCGCCGAAGCCGAGTGAGGGATCGCTCCGACAGCGACGACAGCTCGGCGTCACCGACGAACACCTGACCAGACGTGACGCGATCGAGACCGGCGGCGCAGTGCATGAGCGTCGACTTTCCCGAACCCGACGGGCCCATCACAGCCGTGAACTCACCGCGCAGAAAGCCCACGCTGATCCCATCGAGTGCCCGAACCTCGGTATCGCCAGTCCCATACCGCTTCACAACATCCTCGACTCGCGCAGCGAAGCCCGAGGATTGGCTGGGCACAGACTGGTCATCCGGTGCGGTCATTGATCCACCGTAGAGAACTTTGCCCGTCGCCGAGCGGCAGTCGAGCGCTGTTGCCGCACCTTGGGTGCGGCTCGGTACCGTTCCGACCGCGGCTCCGTGCTTGCTCAGGTACGAGCGGTCACGATGAGCGCGGAAGCGCCGAGCCGTAACTCATCGTGTTCGATTCGATCGGACAGCGCTGTCCGCACTGCCTGCTTCATCGCCGAAGCGGTATCCGGGTCTGCCGTGCGTAGTGCTTCGCGTACCGGTCCGACTCGGCTCGCCAGTTCAGCGAGCGCTTCGATCTCCTCACGAGGAATCACGATCGATTCTTCCTGCCGGGTGATCTCGATGTCGTTGAACCCACTGTCGCGCAACACGGCTTCGAGACGTTCAGGGTCTTCCAGCGAAAAAGGTCCCGGTTCTCCCGGTCCCGGCATCGGGGGAAGCGCTCCGGTCACTGAAACGACGGCCGAGCCAGGGACGAACATCCACTCGTTGGCGAAGATGTTCGTCCAGCACGTGAATGCGAGCCTGCCCTCAGAGCGGAGCGATCTGCGAATGTTCCCGAACGCCGAAACCGGATCGGCGAAGAACATCACGCCGAAACGGGAATACGCGGCGTCGTAGATCGCATCGCCGAGATCATCGACCTGCGCATC
>JAYTFP010000302.1:0-4935 GCA_043734285.1 Acidimicrobiaceae bacterium | reverse complement strand
CTGCTGCGGCTCTACCTGGTCATCGCGATCCATCCCCTGCGGTCGAGGACGATGTGAAGCTCGAATTCTTCATCCTCGGCATCGCCGTGCTGAACCTCGTGATCGTCATCGAGGTCGTGCGCCGCCGCCGCATGCACGAGCACTTCGCGATGCTCTGGATCGCCGTCGGGATCGGCGGTCTGTTGCTCGCCGCGCTGCGTCCCGTCATCGACCGGGTGTCGAGCCTCCTCGGGATCACCTACGGCACATCGCTCGTCTTCACCGTGGCGATCTTTTTCCTCTTCGTACTCGCCATGTACATTTCGATCCGCGTCTCGCGACTGGAGACGCAGATCGAGACCCTGGCCGAACACATCGCGTTCCTCGAGAGTGCGGCCGAAGTCGAGCCCTCGACGCCGTCCGTCGACACGGATCACCAGCCATGACACCCGCCTCACCATCGACCGAGACCGAGTCATCCGCCACCGATGCTCCACCGGTGGTCGTCGATGCGACCCCCGACAGCGATCTCCCCGACGAAACCCCCATGAGGGGCGCACGCCCGACGACCATCGTCCCCTCCGACGTCTCGGTCGCCGTGGTCATCCCGTGCTTCAACGAGGCCGCCGCGATCGCGGATGTCATCCGCGACTTCTCGGCAGCGTTGCCGACGGCGACGATCCACGTCTTCAACAACAACTCGACCGACGACACCTCCGAGATCGCCCGTTCCCACGGCGCGACCGTGCACTTCGTCACGCCGCGAGGCAAGGGCAACGTCGTGCGGCGGATGTTCGCCGATGTCGAAGCAGACGTGTACGTGATGGTCGACGGCGACGCGACCTACCAGGCTGACATCGCTCCCGACCTGGTGATGCGACTGATCGACGGCAATCGCGACATGGTGATCGGCCAGCGTGTGATCGAGCACACCGGCGGTGAGGAGTACCGATCAGGGCACCAGCTCGGCAATGTGGTGTTCACCCGCATGTACAACCTGTTGTTCCAGACGCGGTTCGAAGACGTCTTCTCGGGCTACCGCGTCATGACCCGCCGATTCGTCAAGTCGTTCCCCGCGACCACCAGCGGCTTCGACATCGAGACCGAGCTGATCGTCCATGCCGCTGAACTGCACGTCGAGGTCGAAGAGGTGCCGACGACCTACGTCGCCCGACCCGAGGGATCGGCGAGCAAGCTGTCGACCTACTCCGACGGTTGGCGGATCTTCACGTCGGCGGTCCGCCTCTACAAGGACACCGCGCCCGTCAGGTTCTACGGCGCGCTGGCGATCCTCTGTACCGCCGCGGCCTGGGCGCTCGGTATCCCGATCATCACCGACTTCGTCGAGACCGGCCTTGTGCGCCGGTTCCCGACCGCGTTCCTCGCCGCCAGCCTGCAGGTGATCGCCCTGGTGCTGGTCACGGCAGGCCTGGTGATCAACGCAGTCGAGCAGGTCAGTCGCGAGCAGCGGCAGTTGGCGTTCCTGGCGACGCCGCGCCCGACCTGGCGGCGGGAGATCGTGGATCTGGCGTCAGATCAGTCGTCGGGTCAGCCTTCCGACGAATCAGCCTGAACCGCCGCGCCAGCCGCAACCAGCGATCGGCACCGAGGAGCACGGCCGCGCAGCCGGCGAGGCCGAGCAGGGTGACCAGCAGTCCGCTGCGCAGACCGGGCATGTGGTACTCGAAGCGCACCCGGTGCGTGCCCGGACCGACCTGTACGCCGAGGAACGCGCCGTCGGGCTCGACGAGGTGACGATCCCCTCCGTCGACGGTGACCGTCCATCCCGGCGCCGAGTTGAACGCGGTGGCGAGGATCGAGTCACCGGACGAGGTCACGGCGGCAGAGATGCCGTGGTCGTCGGCGTTCCATGAGGTGACGGTGGCGGACACCGCGCTCACCTCGGGTGGCGGCGACGCGGCAAGGACCGGCGTCGGATCGGATCGCACGCGCCTCGGGGCGACCGCGTCGCGCAGCGCCTCGCCGCGGGTGGGCTCCGATCGCCAGGCGGTCAGCATCCGCACCAGCGGCGCCGCGGACGCGCGCGAGTAGAGCCAGCCACCGTCGGCCGATTGCATCTCCCAATCGGCTGTGGGCGGTCGGGTGATCGCGCCGGAAGAGATCGCGCCAGGGGTGGGGTCGGTGGAGCCCACAGCGAGGAGGCACGAGGCCGGCGCCCCGTCGATGCCGATGCTCAACCGCGAGGCGGCATCAGCAGCGACGTGCCCCATCGGCATGGCAAACGGGGTCGAGTTGCCCGTCGCTCCGATTGCCGTCACATCGCTGAGCGGGCGTCGCGCTCTCGCATGTGTACCGCCCACGGCGCTCGTCACCACCACGACGCCGTCGGTGCAGTCTCCGCTGGTGCGCATCTGGAGGTCGAGGCCGACGAACGGCCCGACCGGCCCGGCGCCGTCGAGCGGATGCCCCCCGGTCACCGGCAACCACGACGCGGCCGCGGCCGGGGGATGGCGGTCTCCCAGCGGGACCTCGCCCGACGACATCGCCAGCACGCCGATCGCCATGTCGTCGAACGCCGGCGCGGTCCAGTTCACGTTGCCGTGGAAGTCGACGTTGATCTTCAGCGGATCGGCCACCGTCGCGTCGGGGAATACGGTGAGAATGAGGGTCTTCCATTGCGGATCGCGGAACGAGTGGCTGCGCGCATCGATGACGCCGCTCGTCATCGCGCTGTTCGGGGCGAACGTGCCCATGCCACTGCCGATGAACCGGAACTCACCGTTGGTCGCACGGCGTAGCTCGCGGTAACCCTCGGTCGGTGGGTAGTAGAAGGAGCGGTCGACCTGTGGCGTGAAGCGGGTGAGGTGCAAACCGACCTGCGTGAAGGCGAGACCCGCGGCGAACGCGCCGATGCCGATCGTCCGCAGCCGGGTGAACCGCTCGGGCGCCCTGGCCGTCACGCGCAGCAACAGCATACCGAGCACGGCGGCGATCGCGAGCACGATGACCTCGCTCTTCCAGTAACTCCAGAAGAACGGACGGTTCACGTGCGACAACACCGTTCGGTACTCGCCCAGTGTGAGTGCGAACGGCGCTGCGAGCGCGCCGACGCAACCAATCGCGACGACGATGTGCGGGAGCCGCTGTCGCCACGAGGCCCGCGTCGGCTCGACATCAGAACCACCCTGCGCGTCAGCCGCGCGCTCGGACCTCGACCAACCCAGTGTGGCGACCGCCGGCGCGCCGGCGCGCTTGCGACTCCGGTTCGCCCACAGCCCTTCCAGTTCGTTCAGGCCGAGCGCGGCGAGCATCGACAGGCCGAACGCGAGCACGAACCGAATGCGCCAGAACGGATTGCCGCCGAACCCCGGAATTGCGTAGAGCACGCCGAGAACGGGACCGCCGAGGTACGTCGCGGTGACCAGCGCCGCGACGACGATCGCCCAGTGATTGCGGACAACATCACGGCCCGGTTGCTCGTCGTGCGACGGCAACGTGCTGCGCCGCCGCATGGCGCTGACGACGACGCCGACGACGGCGAGCACCATCACCAGCGTGCCGACCGCGGCCACTCCCTCGAACGGATTGAGCGCCATGAACCAGGGGCCCCGGTCGGGCGCGCCGAGCGCTCGCTCGTCGAGGAGCCACCAGATCGCCACCCGTGGCAATGGTGCGGGCGAGTCGGCGCGCGCCGCGAACACGTTGTTGTACTTCAACTGCAGCCCGAACGGGATCGCGCTGACGCCGCAGATCATCACGCCGAGCACGATCGACGTCGCGAATGCGGCGCCGGCACGGATCCAACGCACCCAGACCTCACGGCGCCGAAAGTCGAACCCCGCACTCACGAGTGTCCGGGCGAACCACCACGTGCCGCAGACGAACAGCACGTGGACGAGCATCGCCGGAAAACCCTCGAGCCAGAGCGCCACGACGGCGAGCGCGAGCGCGACGGTACGCCGCGGATTGATCTTCACGGCGAGTCGATCGGTGCACCACAACGCCAAGGGCAAGAGCAACGGCAGCGCGTTGCGCGTCTCCATCATCACGGCCGAGCCACCGAACACATAGGTGACCGTGCCGAAGATCGCCGCGCCGATCGACAGACCCATCCGTCGCATCAGGAGGTACGAGAAGAGCTCGGCGACCGCCACCGCGAGGATCACGCGCACCGCGAGACCGACCGCGCCCCCGAACAGCTCGCCGACTGCTGTGAACACCGAGTAGGTGGTGAAGACGGGGTTGGTGCCGAGCGGGGTGCCTCCGCCGACCGCGGGTGTCCACATCGGCACGCGCCCGTCGCGTAGCGAGTTCCACATTCCGTCGACCCACGGGAGCTGCTCGGACTGGTCGACCTGTGCCGGCGACTGGGCGTCGATCGGGCGATGCGACTGATCACGCCACGGAGAGTTCTGGTAGTTGAGGTCGAAGGCACCCGGGGCGCTGCCCCCGAACGTCGGCGCGAAGAACACGGCGAGCGGGGCCGCGAGCACGATCGCCACGAGGACGAGGTGCAGTCGCCGCTTCCAATTCCCACCGATCGGTGCCCAGAAATCGCCGAACGCGTCGACGTCGGCGTCGTCCAGGTCGGGGGCCATTGCGACGGATTCTGACACCCACCGCGTCGCGCCCGCACATGGGCCGCGAAGAATCGCGCGCTAGCGGTGCTTCGCCCTCGGGCAGGCGACCTTCACGACGACTCGATGACCGTGCCGCCTCACCGTCTTCGTACACGAGTTCCGCGCGGCCATGGCGCGAAGGAAGGCGAACAACTTGAACAGCGCGACGAGATCGATCGTGGGCGCTGCTGCGACGACTGGAGCGAACGTGCTGAGCAGCGGCGCGTTGTTCGGCCCGAGCCCGACGGCCACCTGACCCGTCGACACCGCGCTCGCCGCGACGGCACCGTGGTGGAGGACGACGTGGATCCAGTAGAAGCCTCCGGGAACTCCCGATCCGTCCCAGGCGTAATGGTTGTCACCGGCGGTGACAGCG
>JAYTFP010000301.1:0-3602 GCA_043734285.1 Acidimicrobiaceae bacterium | reverse complement strand
CGCTGTCGTCGCTCGGCACGCTCTTCGTGCGGGGTGGTCTCGTGTCGAAGATCGTCACGGGCTACTCGGGCGACGTCTTCCCGAACTTCACGCCGAATCCTGTCTTCGGCGAGGCGTACCTGTCGGGTCGCGTCGAGGTCGAGCACTGGTCGTTCCTCGCGTTCCAGCAGCGGATGGAGGCGGCAGCGCGTGGCCTGCCGGCGATCGCCACCACGTCGATCGCCGGATCGTCGATGGAGGCGAACGACTCGTTCGCCGTCGTCGCAACGCCATTCGGCGACGTGGGGATGCTCGCGGCGTTCGCGCCCGATGTCGCGCTGGTGCACGGCGCCGTCGCCGATCGGCAGGGCAACGTCGCGATCCACCCGCCGTTGCTCGAGGGCGTCTGGGGAGCGCTGGCGGCGACGCGCGGGGCGATCGTCACGGTGGAGCGGATCGTCGACGACATCCGTCCGTGGGCGCACCTCGTTCGCCTGCCGGCGCACCGCGTGCTGTCGGTGTCGCAGTGCGAGATGGGCGCGCACCCCGGTGGGCTGTTCGGCCGCTTCACCGAGGCGGCGCCCTACGCCGAGGATCTCGACTTCTGGTCGTCGGTGCGCGACGCAAGCCGTCGCGACGACTTCGACGACTGGATCCGTGAGTGGGTGCTCGATGTCGACGACCACGCGGCGTACCTCGACAAGCTCGGATCGGATCGGGTCGCGAGGCTGCGTGATCGTGCCCGCGCCGACTCGTGGCGCGACGACGAGGCCGCATTTCCCGCCGACCTCGACCAACCCGCGAACGCCTGGGAGATCGCGGCCGTCACCGGTGCGCGACTGCTGGCGGACCGCATCGTCGACTCCGGCGCCGACTGCGCGCTCGCCGGCGCGGGCGTCGCGAATCTCGCGACGTGGCTCGGCGTGCGACGCGCCCGCGACGCCGGCTCGACGTGCGTGCTCACCGCCGAACTCGGTCTGTGGGAGTACGAGCCGACGCCTGCCGACCCGTTCGTGTTCAACCACCGAGCGTTCCCGTCGGCGACGATGCTGGCCGACTCGTCGGAGATCCTCGGCGTGGCGATGTCGGGTGCCGCCACGCGATCGATCGCCTGCCTCGGCGCGGCGATCATCGACATCGAGGGCAACATCGACTCGACGATCGTGCCCGACAGCGCCTTCTTGGTCGGTTCGGGCGGCGGGAACGACGTCGCGTCGAGCGCGGACGAGGTCATCGTGATCACGACCCTCACGCCGCGGCGCACGGTCGGACGCGTCCCGTACATCACCTCGCCGGGTCGCAACGTGTCGACGTTGGTCACCGACCTGGCGATCTTCGCCAAGAACGACGACGGCCGGCTGGTGCTCACCGCGGTGCGACCGGGGGCGCTCGATCAGGTGCGCGAGCTGGTGGGATGGCCGCTCCTCGTCGCCGACGAGTTGGAGGAGATCGAGTCGCCCGACGCCGCGGATGTCGCGGCGCTGCGCGCCTGGGATCCGCGCGGCTTCTTCCTCAGGCCCTGAACGGCTCCGCCGCCGGGCTTCAGAGCGCCCGCATGCGATGTGTTGCGGGGATTGTGCTCGACCTCGGCACGACCGAGGTGTTCCATCAGCGGTGGCACGTACATGCCGAAGCGACCGCGGAGGCCCTTCTTCAGGCCGTACCAGCCACCGACCGGGTTGTCGGGCGATCGGCCCCACGCCTCGACGGTGCCGTCTTTCGCCGGCTTCTGCTCGTCGGCCGACCCGAGCTCGACCCAGTCGCCGCGCTCGACCAGCATCGCGTGCACGTCGTCGAGGCAGCGGGCGTCGTAGAGGAGGACGGTCTTGCCGACGGTGCACACGATGACGTCGACGCCGTCACGTGTGTCGCGGTGCATCGTGTACTCCGAGCTGAGCGGCGGCGTCTGCAGAAGCCACGGGTCGTCGGGGGTGCCGGATCCAGAACTCATGCGACTCACCGTAATGCGTGGCGATCGGGCTTTCCGGAGGCGAGCAGCGGCATGTGATCGATCACCCTGACGTCGTCGGGCCACTTGAACCTGGCGAGGCCGCGCTCGGCGCACCAGCGTGCGCAGTCGTCTCTGTTGAACGTGGTCGCCGGCATCAATTCGACGACGGCTCGAACGCGCTCGCCAAGGCGCTCGTCGGGCACACCGTCGACGACGACCTGACGCACCGACGGATGCTCCGCCAGCACCCCCTCGACCTCGCCAGGGCTGACGTTCTCGCCGCCACGGATGATGACGTCGCCGAGCCGCCCCGTGATGGTGAGCCATCCGTCGTCGAGCGTGGCCAGGTCGCCGGTGCGGAACCAACCGTCGGTTGTCATCGCCGAGGCGGTCTGCGCGGCGTCGGCGTATCCGACGAACAACTCGGGTCCGCGCACCTCGAGCTCGCCCGACGCGTCGATGCGCAGTTCAGCAGACCCGACTGCGCGGCCATCGGTCGTCCAACCTCGTTCGACCGGATCGCCGACGTGGGTCGTCGTCATCGTCGGCGCCTCGGTCGAGCCGTAGCTGCGCTTCACGGTGGCGCCGAACGTGCCGGCCAACTCCTCACACAGCTCGGCGGTCACCCCGGCGCCACCGGCCGAGATCAGGCGGAGCGACCGCACTTTCGAGGCGCGGAACCGGCGGGTGTCGCGCATTGTGAGGAAGAACGTCGGGGGACCGACCATGAACGACACGCCGGTCGCATGGATCAGGTCGATCGCATGATCGGGATCCCAGCGCTCCATCAACACGGTCCGCATCCGCGCCGCGGCGGGTACGAGCACGCCGTTGAGAATCCCCGAAATGTGGCCGAGGGGCGCCGGCATCAACACGCAGTCGGCCTGCGTCAGCCCGTGGGTCACCACCATCGTGGCGGCCTTGTAGGCCAGCGCGAAGTGGCTGTGGCGCACCGCCTTCGGCACGCCCGACGACCCCGACGTGTGGAGGATCAGAGCGATGTCGTGCGGCTCGATCATGGGCATCGACGTCAGATCGACGACGGGTTCGGTCGCCGCACCAGCCGCGTCGAGCGCCGCGACGACCTCGACGGGATCGACGACCAGGGCGACCTCGAGGCGACTCAACATCGACGTCATCTCGATGTCGGTCGCGCGGTGGTGGATCGGCACGGCGATCACACCCATCGACCAGCAGGCCCAGAGCAGCGCCATCGCCGCGTCGCTGTTCGGAAGCCGCCAGGCGACCGCGTCGCCGTAGGAGACGCCCCGGTCGCGGAGCATCTTCGACACCGCGGTGATGCGCGGGTCGCGGGGAGCGAGTTCGGCGAGCGTGCCGTTCACGACGAGCGCGGTGGATCGAATCGCTGGTCGATCCAACCGGGCGACACCGTGGAGCGTCCGCGCGCGACGTTGCCGCCGACGTAGTTGAGCTGCGCCTCGATCGTGCCCGCGCCGATGCACAGGCCGCGGATGTCGCGGTAGGCGCGCTCGAGCGGGTACTCGCGTGAGTAGCCGTAGCCGCCGAGGAGTTGCATCGCCTCGTCGCACACGAACTTCGCGGCGCGGTTCGCGGCGGCCTTCGCCATCGCGGTCTCGAGCGCGGGCGGCGTGCCGCCGCGGCCGGCGAGGTGCACCGCCCGGCGCAGGTGCAGCCGCGCGCCTTCGAGGGA
>JAYTFP010000300.1:0-3411 GCA_043734285.1 Acidimicrobiaceae bacterium | reverse complement strand
GCGTCACGGTTGTCGAAACGGATGACCCGGTAGCCATGCTCGGCCAGCTGATCGCAGAACCCGTCGCGCCAAGCGACCATCTGCGCGCCCAACCCCATGATCAGCAGGATCGTCTCACCGTCGGCGGGGCCACGCTCTTCCCACTCGATCGTGACGTCACGGTTGCGTGCCTGCATCGACGTCACGCTACCGGCACCGGACTCGCTCCGAGCATGGCGCACGGACCGGAAGTGCCAGGACATCGCGTCAGGCCGCCCCGACACCCTCGTCGACGACCACCTGATTGCGGCCGCGGCGTTTCGCCTCGTACAACGCCCGGTCGGCGCACTCCTTGGCCTGCCTCGGATCGGCGCCCGTCGCGTCGGTGAGCCCGACCGACACCGTGATGCGCGATCCCGGCTGCGCACCGGCGACGGCGAAGTCGTGCGCCTCGACAGCCTGTCGCACGCGCTCGGCGACCTGCGCGACCTCGGCGAGATCAGCCGCCGGGAGCAACACGCTGAACTCCTCACCGCCGTAGCGATAGACCACGTCGGATTCGCGGACGTTCTCGCGCAGCAGCCGCGCGACGACCTGGAGGACCTCGTCACCGGCGACGTGTCCGTAGGTGTCGTTGAACAACTTGAAGTGATCGATGTCGATCATCACGAAGCCAACGGACCCGTTGGAACCGTCGAGCGTCGAGCGCAGGTCGCGGTCGAGCCGCCGGCGGTTGCCGAGCTCGGTCAGTCCGTCGGTGTACGACAAGATGGCGACGTCTTCGTGTCGGTCGGCGGCCGTCAGCGCGGTCGCCGCGAGCGGCACCAACTCTGCGAGCAGGTCGGTGGTCACCTGGTCATAGGGAGTGTCGGCATCGCGACACGCGATCACCGCACCACAGATCGAACCGGCGCGCACGAGCGGCGCGACCATGACCGCCTGCCGTCCCCCGCTGAGGGCGGGTTCGTCGATCACCGATCGCGTCGCGGTTGCCGCTTCGAGCACGCCATGGATGCGACCGCGGTCGAGGTGTCGCACTTGCACCAGGCCCGGCACCGACTCGACGACCGACGTCAGCTCGCCCGACTCGTAATCGACGAGCACGACCGCCGCGGCGCGCGAGCGCGTCAACACGGTCGTCTCGGCGACGAGGAGGTCGATGATCTCGTCCGCGTCGTCCGAGGCGGAGAACCGCCGTCCGGCCGCGAGCAGGCGCGTCACCGAGTGGTCGAGCTGTCGCGCCTCCGAGTCATCCCGCCGGCGGCGATGCGTGATGATCACGACCGCGCCGATCAGCGCGATGGCGATGAGTCCCAGACCGATGAGCAAGGGCACGACCGCTGAGTTCGACGCGTGCTGCGCCGCCCGGATCAGCCCCGCGTTCGCGCCGTGCGGGGGTTGCGTCACCAACGGCGGCCGCGGGACCGGCTGCTGCCGCGGCGGCTGACCACCGTTGAACGGACCGACATCAGATCGAATGCTCCCACTGCCAGGGAATCGGATCGCGAGGGGCCCGACCTGAGAACTCGCCGCCGACCAGGAACTCGGCTCGATGCCTCAACGATCCCCCGATCGTGCCGATACGAGGTCTCGACGTGGCGCCCATCAGGGTCGCGCTCGATCGACGGAGGCAGTCATGGACAGCAAGGCCGGCACCATCCAGCAGGCACTCAACTCGTGGCGAGCCGGTCTCGCCCTGATGCTGATCGGCGGGACCACGCTGGGCATCGGCCTCGTGCAGACCACGTCCGCGCACAGTCAGCCGAGCTGCCCGAGCGGCACCACGTTGATCGCGAAGTTCGACTACAGCAACGGTCATTACTCGTTCTCGAGCCCCTCGGGGAACAGCAGTGTCGTGTCGATCACCCACGGCACTTCGAGCGGTGGCAACTGGTCGTCGAGCCAGGCCATCTCGCGCATCGTCGTCAAGGGCGGTGTGGGCTCGGTCACGACCTCTCTCACCCCGGCGAGCCTTTCCGGCACCTTCTCGAACCACGCGCTGCCGCAGAGCGACGATCACACCCCTGCGATCGAGAACGTCCAGTTCTGCGGAACGACCCCGCCCCCGAGTTCCTCCAGCTCGATCCCGAGTTCGTCGCAGGCGCCGAGCTCGTCGCAGGCTCCCAGTTCTTCCCAGGCCCCGAGCAGCTCGCAGGCCCCCAGCTCGTCACAGGCTCCGAGTTCTTCGCAGGCCCCGAGTTCTTCGCAGGCGCCCAGCTCCTCGGTCGCCCCGAGCAGCTCGCAAGCATCGAGCTCGTCGGTCGCCACGACCACCTCGCAGCAGCCCACCACGACCGTCGCGCAGACCACGACCACCGTGGCCCAGACGACCACGAGCGAGGGTCGGACCACGACCACTGTGGGTGAGACGACCACGACCCAGCCTCACGAGACGACGACCACCGTCGGCGACCGGACGACCACGAGTGCGGTCACCTCGACCACCTCGACGTCGACCACGACCACCACACCGGTGGTCACCTCCACGTCGGTCACGCCTGACGACAACGTCGAGGTGCTGGCAAACGGCACCACTCGTCCGCTGGCCACCACCGGCAGCACCTCGTTGCCGCTGGTCGTCATCGGCATCGTCCTGCTCCTCGCCGGCGCCGCCCTGGTCCTCGTGACCCGGATGCGCCAGCGCCCGGTCCAGGGCTGAATCCGAAGCCACCCGGAGTACCGGAGTGAGGCGCCTCTCCCTCGGGTTCGAGGCCTTCGCTTCGGTACTCACGGTGTGTCTGGCCACCCTGGCCATCACCGGCGCAGCCGACCATCGGCTGCTCGTCGGTGGACTCGTCGCCGCCGCCCTCGCATGGTCGGCGCTGCCGCTCATGTCGCACGTGGCGCTCGAATGGCGTCAGTCGCCCGATGAGGTCTCGACCGCAGACCGCCTGAACGGGGCGAACGTCGGCGTGACACACGACGCGACAGTCACGACGCTCATCCGTCTCGGTGGCGAACCGCTCGAGGTGGCCCGCACGACGATCCTGCTCGCGGCCGAAGCGGGTGCGACCGCAGTGCTCGCGGTCGACGCGGACATCGATGCCGACGTCGATCCCGACCTCGTCGCGCTCGGCGTGCCCATCCACACCGGCGCGACGTTCGCGGACGCGCTGGCGTCTGCGCTCGACGGCATCGACACACACGCGGTGCTGATCGTCTCGGCGCGCAGCGTGCCGCGACTCGACGAATGCCGAGCGGCCGCGTCGCGCATGACCGGCTCGATCGCCTGGGCCGTTGGCGAGACTGACCCGTTCCACCGCGGCGGATTCGTTCCCGCGTCGCGCGAGATCGTCGACGCGCGACTCCGCGCGAGCGCACGCGCTCGAGGTCTCGTGCTGTGGGAACCCGACGCCACGCTGGTGCGCACCGACGCGTTGCGCAACCACCCGATCGCACCAGGCCGACCGTGGGGGTCGTGGCTGCGATCCC
>JAYTFP010000299.1:0-4645 GCA_043734285.1 Acidimicrobiaceae bacterium | reverse complement strand
GACCTCGAGCGGGATCACCGAGGCCGGCACCGCGCCAGCGACCTCGACCGCGGTGCGCATCGGCTCGGACAGGCCCGACCCGGGGGCGACCGCGGGCAGGTGGTCTACGGTGATCGACCGCACCGACTTCCGCGAGGCGGCGTCGCCCAGGTCGGACCGCGACCCCAGCACGACCCCAGCGGTACCGATCGCCAGCGACTTGCCCGCGCCGTCGACCAGGACCGCCGTGGCGCTGCGTTCATCGACTCGGATCTCGACGACACCGGGCCAGTGCCGCACGACGGTCGCCCGCTCGATCCAGGGGTTGTGCCGCAGGCGGCTCGCGGCAGCCCCCGGGTCGACCGAGATCATCGCCTCGCGTTCGCGGATGCCGGCGGCCTCGGCCACCGCCTGCGAATCGAGTTGCGTCGAGCCCATGACATCGATGATCTCGACGTCGAGCAGCGGCGAGTGGAACGCGCCATACGTTCCTCCCGCGAGCACTGCGATCACCAGGACGGAGACCAGCGCCTTGACCCAGCGGCGACGCCAACCCCGTCGGCGCTCACCGTCGACCTTTCGACGGCGCTGCGCGATCCGCGGGTCGATGTCGTCGTCGCCGATGACCTCGATGTCGGCTCGGCGCCTCTTGCGGGACTTCTGGTCCGCCGCGCCCCGCTCGCGGGTGGTGGTACTCACGACTCGGCCCCTGCAGCGAGCGCCATCGCGCGGTCGAAGCCGACCAGTCGGGTCTCGGCGCGCAGATCGACGCCATGGACGTCGGCGACGCGGCGACGCACCTCGGCCATCAGCGCGACGACGTCGCCGGCATTCCCGTCGGGGTCGGCCTGGATGAAGTTCGCGTGCTTATCGGAGACCTCGGCGGTGCCGACCCGCAGCCCACGGCAGCCCGCAGCGTCGATCAACCGGCCCGCGGAATCACCCTCGGGGTTCGTGAACACCGAGCCCGCGTTCGCACCGCCGGGCTGATGCTCGCGACGCCAGCGAACGATCTCGCTGATCTCGGACTCGGACTGCTCGACGATGCCCGGCCGCAGCCGCAGCGTCGCCTCGACGACGACCTGTGTCGACGCGATGGCCGACCGGCGATAACCGAAGGCGAGATCGTCGACCGTCACCTCGACATCTTCGCCGTCGGCGAGGTCGATGACGCGGACCCGCTCGGTGCACGCCGCCATGTCGGAACCGTGACCACCGGCGTTCATCCGTACCGCCCCGCCGATCGATCCCGGCACACCCACCGCCCACTCGAACCCGGTGAGACCCGCAGCGGCCGTTCGACGCGCCACGACCGGAAGGCTGGCGGCGCCCCCTGCCGTGACCCGGTCGCCGTCGACATCGATCGCCGCGAAGTCGTCGCCCAGTGTGACCGAGAGGCCCGCGAATCCGCCGTCGGCGACGAGCAGGTTCGAGCCACGGCCGATCACGACGACCGGCACGTCGAGGTCACCACGGACCGAGCCGATGCGGCGCAGGTCGTCGGGCCGCGCCGCATCGAGAGCGATCGCGGCGTGACCGCCGACGCGGTAGGTCGTGAGCGCGCCGATCGCGACGTCGCGACGGACGCGGAGACCGGCACCGGCGAGACGGCCGGCGAACTCCTCGAGTGCCGCTGCATTCACGCTCGGATCCGAGGTGGGCGTCATGGCGTGGTCCCGGTCAGCGCGGCGAGCATGTCGTCGGGCAGCGTCGTCAGGTCGCCCGCGCCCATCGTGAGGCACAGGTCGCCGTCGGCGAGCAGGTCGACCAACGCGGCGACCAAGTCGCCGCGAGTCGGTGCCCAGATCACCTCTTGGGCGGGACGGGCCGCGGCGATCGCGTCGACGACGATCCGACCCGACACCCCGGGTCGGGGGGCTTCACCGGCGGCGTAGACGTCGGTGACGACCACCACGTCGGCGCCGTCGAACGACGGGCCGAACTCGGCGCCGATCGCCTCGGTGCGGCTGTAGCGGTGCGGCTGGAACACCGCCACGACCCGCCGCCACGACCCGGACGCGCACGCCTCGAGCACCGCCTCGACCTCGGTGGGCAGGTGCGCGTAGTCGTCGATGAATTCGATCCCGGCGGCCGCTCCACGCCGCTCGAAGCGCCGCCCCACGCCTCGGTACCGGGCAAGTCCCTCGATCGCACGGTCGCGGTCGGTGCCGAGCATGACGCCCACGCCGTAAGCGGCGGTGGCATTGCGGACGAGGTGGAGCCCCGGCAGCGCCAAGGTCAGCTCACGTCGCTCCCCCCCGGGCTCTGTCACGTGCCAGGTGGTGACATCACCACGCGCCCTGACGTCGGAGACACGAAAATCGGATCCGTCCGCGAGTCCGTAGGTGACCGGCTTGTCGCACTCGTCGGGAATCAGCGGAAACAGCGACATCGCCCCCGGATCATCGCGACACAACACGACCGGGCCGCGTGTCTCGGTGACGAATCGTACGAAGGCTCCGAGGAGCGCCTCGTAGCTGCCGTGGTGATCGAGGTGGTCCGGCTCGATGTTCGTGACCACCGCAGCGGCTCTCGGCGGGGCCAGGAACGTCGAGTCGCTCTCGTCGGCCTCGAGGACGAACCATTCGCTGCCGGTCCAGCGCGACCCCGAATCGAATCCCGCGACGTCGCCGCCGATGATGAACGAGGGATCGAACCCGGCGCTGTCGAACGCCAGCGCGGTCAGTGCCGAGGTCGTCGTCTTGCCATGGGTCCCCGAGATCGACACGGTCTTCGCCAGCCCGCCGATCGCAGCCAACAGGTCGTAGCGATGGTGCACACCCAGACCGCGATCACGGGCCGCGACGAGTTCGACATTGTCCGCGGCGATGGCGGTCGACGCGGCGACGACGTCGACGCCGATGACGTTGACCGCGTCGTGCGGTGCACGAGCGTCGATACCGAGGGCCCTCAGGCGATCGAGGACGGGGCCGTCCGCTCGGTCGCTGCCCGAGACGCGGTGACCGAGCGTCGCGAGCACCTCGGCGATCGCCGACATGCCCGCACCGCCGATGCCGATCAGGTGGACGCGCTTGGGACCGTTCGTCAGGTCGATCGGGTCGACGTCGCTGAGTCGCCAGCCACTCATCGCATCGCCGCTTCCAGCAGATCGACGACTCGCGCCGCGGCGTCGGGACGCCCGGTCGACATCGCCGCAGCGGCCATCGCCGAACGGCGTAGCGGGTCGTCGAGGATCGGCGTGACCTCGAGCTCGAGCCGGTCGGTGTCGCACTCGCCGTCGGCCACGAGGATCGCCGCACCGGCCTCGACGAGCGCCGAGGCATTCGCCGTCTGGTGATCACGGGTCGCGATCGGCAGCGGCACCAGGATCGCGGGCACACCCATCACACCCAGCTCGGCCACGGTCGTGCCCCCGGCCCTGCAGATCACGAGGTCAGCCGCGGTGAGCGCGAGATCCATCCGGTCCTCGTACGCGACCGCCCGGTACGAGATGCGATCCGCGATCGCGGCGTCGTCGAACGCGCCATCGGGAAGTCGGTCGCGCATCTCCGCGAAGTCGCGACGGCCCAACACGTGGTGGACGTGCAGGTCGGCACGCGTCGACCAACGCTCGACGAGTCCGACGACGGCCTCGTTGATGCGACGTGAACCCAGCGACCCGGCGAAGACGACGAGGACGACTCGATCGGCCGGCATCGCGAGCGACCGTCGCGCGGCCTCGGTGTCGCGCGACGCTGCCGCCGCGAGGATCTCGGGCCGCACCGGGTTGCCACACACCACCGAACGTGGCAGATCGGTGCCGGCGAACGGCACCGCGCACGACTTCGCGAATCGGCCGATGAGCCGGTTCGCGGCGCCGGCGCGAGCGTTCTGTTCGGCAACGACGATCGGCACCCGGAACAACACCGCGGCG
Organism: Acidimicrobiaceae bacterium; assembly: GCA_043734285.1. Taxonomy (GTDB): domain Bacteria; phylum Actinomycetota; class Acidimicrobiia; order Acidimicrobiales; family Microtrichaceae; genus JAYTFP01. Next base: position 792 of record JAYTFP010000299.1, on the reverse strand, counting down.
ATCGATGCTGCGACGCTCGCGTAGCCGCCGAGCGTCAGCACGACCCGCGGTCGCCGACGACGGAACACGCCGAGCGCCGCGCCGACCGCGGTCACGAGTCCCCACGCGGACCGGAGGTTCTCGACCGTGAGACGTCGCTGGATCCCGCGACCGCCCAGCCCGATCAACTCGAGGCCCGCGGCAGGCACGAGTGTGGCCTCCTGGCCACGCGACGATCCGATCCAGAGCAACTGGTCGCCATCGAGGCCACGCCGCCGCAGCTCGTCGACGACGGCGAGGCCCGGCAGCACGTGGCCGGCGGTTCCACCTCCGGCGACGACGAGGGGACCTGCTCGAGCGGGCGCCGAGAGGCGGCACGCTCCATCAGAAGAGCGCCCTGTCGGCGAAGCCGACGAGCCTCCAGCCGCCACCGACGTCGGCTTGTCCGCCCCTCTTCGTGCCATCGCGATCGGCCTCAGGTCGACTGTCGGGCGATGTTCAGCAACACCCCGGTCGTGAACAGCGTGATGAGCAGCGACGAGCCCCCGTAGCTCACGAACGGCAGCGTCACGCCCTTGTTCGGCAGCACCCCGAGCGTGACGCCGATGTTGACGAACGCCTGCACGCCGATCCACGTCGCGATCCCGATCGCCAACAGCGAACCGAGCATGTCGGGCGCGCCGCGTGACACCTTGATCCCTGCGCCGAGCAGGATGCCGAACGCGACGATGACCGCGAGGCACCCGAGCAGCCCGAGTTCCTCACCGATGATCGAGAAGATGAAGTCGGTGTGGGCCTCGGGAAGGAAGCCCC
>JAYTFP010000298.1:0-3000 GCA_043734285.1 Acidimicrobiaceae bacterium | reverse complement strand
GAACAACGGATTGGGCTCACGCTCCAACCACCCGATGACGACGAACGGCGTGCCGACCGCGCCGATGACGCCTCCGATCGCGAGATGTCGAATCGCGCTGGGTCGGTACCCTTCGGCTTCGAGTCGGTTCACGCCGCGGCACCCCTCATCACCGGCCGATGCTAGGTGGCGTGAGTGCCGAGCTTGATGCGCCGCGCGCCTGCGGGAGCGTTACAGCGAGCGGAACCAGTCGACCGTGCGCTGCAGGCCCTTGGTGAGCTCGACCGGCACGACGTCGGGGAAGAGTGCGCGGAGGCGATCGTTCGCGGCCTGCGAGTGCTTGACGTCACCGACGCGGGTCTCGACATGCGTGCGCTCGATCGGATGCCCGACGATTCCTTCGAGGATGTCGACGACCTCGAGCAGGTTCGTCCGTGAGCCGTACGCGAGGTTGACCGGATCGGGCGACGACACGCGACCGATCACGGCCTGCGTGATGATCGTGGCGACCGTGTCGACGAAGGTGAAGTCGCGTGACTGCAACCCGTCGCCGTGGATCGTGACCGGTTCACCCGCCAGCGCGGCCGACACGAATGCCGGCACCACCGCGGCGTACGCGTGGCCCGCGGCCTGCAACGGTCCGAACACGTTGAAGAAGCGGAACGCAAGCGTCGGCAGTCCGTAGGTGGATCCGTAGGCGATCGTGTAGGACTCGGCCGCGAGCTTCGAGGCGGCATACGGGCTGAGCGGACGAGTCGCGAGATCCTCGTGCTTGGGGAGCGTCGGATTCGCGCCGTAGACCGACGATGACGACGCCACCACCACACCGATGTTGCCGGCGCGGCGAGCCGCCTCGAGCACGCGCACCGTGCCCGTCGCGTTCGCGTCGTGGCTCGCGACCGGATCGACCACCGATCGTGGCACCGATGGCACCGCGCCGAGATGGACCACCGAGGCGGCGCCTTCGAAACACGCGTCGAGCGTCGCCTCGTCGAGCATGTCGCCCTCGACGAGGCGAGCGTCGATGCCGTCGAGGTTGCTGCGGAATCCGGTCGACAGGTTGTCGAGCGCGACGATGTCGTCGATCTCGTCATGGCCCGACAGCACGCGACACAGATTCGCTCCGATGAATCCTGCACCGCCGGTGACGACGACCTTCATGCTGGGAGTCCCTTCATTGATTCGACCAGCCGATGCTACGGCGCGACCGGTCCGGATCCGCCCGAGCGGTCCCGCGCCGGAATGCCATATGCCCGCGCGCCCGGGGCGACGTCGGACAACACGACTGCTCCGGCGCCGATCACCGCGTCGGCACCGACCGAGCAGCCGCGGGTGACGATCGCGCCGGTACCGAGGAACACCCGGTCGCCGATCACGCAATCGCCGTTGATGAGCACGCCGGGGCTGATCTGCACGTGGTCGCCCACGACGGTGTCGTGTTGCACGGCGCAGCCGACGTTGACATGCACGTGCCGGCCGAGCGTGACGTTGGTCGTGATCGTGCTCTGGCCGAACACGGTGACGCCGGGTGCGAGGTTGCAGTCGGCGCCGACGTGGCTGCTCGGGGCCACGACGACTGCGGCGCGCAGGCCGGCCTCGCTGAGGCGGCGGTCGAGACGCGCACGGATCTCGGCCGACCCGATGCCGAGGAGGTAGTCACACGTCTGGTGCGTCAACCACTCGGTGTCGCCGAGGACGTCGACGCCCAAGCGCGACAGCCGATCGGGATGTGTCGGCGCGTCGTCGACGAATCCGAGCACGTTCCATCGGGCGAGGTGCGCATTGGCGGCACGGACCGCGTCGAGCACTTCGCGCCCGTGACCCGAGCAGCCGACGATGACGAGATCGTGCATCAGGAGACGTCGCGATCTGCGGTGGCGTCGCGATCGACAGACTGCTCGGCGGTCTGATCGACGGAGGAGAGTTCGTCCTCGGCGTGGCCCTCGACGCCCTCGCCGCTCAACAACGTCGTGACGGTGCGCACCATCAGCCGCAGGTCGGCGAGCGGAGACTGCGTCTCGACGTACTGCACGTCGAACTCGATCCGGTCGGGCCAGCTCAGCGCGTTGCGGCCAGAGACCTGTGCGAGCCCGGTGAGTCCCGGCCGCACGGCGAGGCGGAGTCGCTGTCGATCGGTGTACCGCTCGACCTGGTAGGCGAGCGTCGGGCGTGGGCCGACGATGCTCATGTCGCCCACTGCCACGTTGACGAGCTGCGGGAGTTCGTCGAGCGAGAAACGGCGCAGCACGTTGCCGACGTTCGTGATCCGGGTCGCGTCGGGGAAGATCGGGTTGTCGCCGTCGGTCATCGTGCGGAACTTCCAGACCGTGAACGGCTCGCCGCCCATCCCGACGCGCTCCTGGCGGAAGAACACCGGCCCCGGCGACGTGAGCTTCACCGCGACCGCGCAGACGGCGCCCAACAGCGTCGCGGGCACGGCGACGGCCGCGAGAATCACGAGATCGAAGATGCGTTTTCCCCGATAGGGGCCGGCCGACATGTGTCCCTCCAGGGCGCACAATGTACCGGCGGTCGATAGCCTTTGGACTGATGAGTCGCATCTATCTCTCGCCGCCTGACATGAGCGGCACCGAGCGCGAGCGGCTCATCGCCGCTTTCGACTCGAACTGGATCACCCCGCTGGGCCCCGAGGTCAACGGCTTCGAGGACGACTTCGTGACGTTCACGGGCGCCCCGGCGGCCGCCGCCCTCTCGAGCGGCACGGCCGCGCTCCAGCTCGCCTTGATGCTCGCCGGCGTGACGGCGGGCGACGAGGTGCTGGTGCCGACCCTCACGTTCATCGCCCCGGCGAGCGCGGTCACGTACCTCGGTGCGCGACTCCGCTTCATCGACTGCGAGCGCGAGACCTGGAACATGGATCCCGACCTGCTGTCGTTGTACCTCGAGGCCGCCGCGCGAGACGGGTCGTTGCCCGCGGCGGTGATCGTCGTCGACCTCTACGGCCAGGCCGCGCAGCTCGACGGGATCGCGGCGATCTGTGCGTCGTACGAGATCCCGATC
>JAYTFP010000297.1:0-6126 GCA_043734285.1 Acidimicrobiaceae bacterium | reverse complement strand
GCACGCTGCCCCGTCCACCCAGTTGCGCTCCATGAATGGCCGATCCTCGCGGCCGTGAGCCGCCGTTGTCCAATCAGTTCTGGAAGCCCGATCAACTCCGGAGATCACGAAGTAATTCCCCGATGTTCTCGGCGGTGAACGCTGTTTCGTGGGAGTAGTTGGGGTGATCGACGGCCACGGTTCCGCCGTGCGCCTCGAGTGAGTCGATCTGGGCATCGGTGAGCGACCACGCGATGTAATGGACCGACGACGTGATGTCGTCACGGGTCAGGAAGGATTCGTGCTCGGCTTCGGGAACGCAGGCGATCGGGTCGCTCCCCGCGACCCGGATCTCCACCGACCGCTGCACGCCGACGAGTTTCGGCAGCCACTCTCGCAGCAGTTCGTCGGACGTCAGCTCGACGAACATCGTCGCGGAGAGGTGGCCCGGCTCGGGGATGAGCGGGTTGTAGGCGCGCAACTCGTTGGAGATCGCGTCGTCGGTGAAGAGCTTCTCGACGCGCGCCATCTCCTGGATCTGGAACCGGACCGTCTCGCGGTTCTCGAACAGCACGGTGATGTGCGGCCCGACGGCGATGCGACGACGCTTCTTGAGCTCGATGACCTCGGCGCGGAAGTCCTCGCGCTCGCGCTCGTAGGCGCGCAGGTCGGCGATGTCGGCCAGGGTCAGCGATCGGCTCATGAGGGGTCTCCATCGTCGAGGGGAATGCCGTAAGCGCGTGCCACGAGTGACAGCGGGTGTTGAGGCGTCGTGCCGGTCTCGAGCACTATGCCGCCGTTCGCGAGCGAGCAGTCGCCGGCGACGGCCTCGCTGTTCGCCTTGGTGATCGCGTCGGCCATCTTGCGGGCGATGTTCCGCGATGCCTCGAGGTTCTCTTCACGCAGGCCCCACGTGCCGTCGATGCCCGAGCACTCGGCGACAAGCGTGATCCTCGTACCGGTCAACTTCATGAGATCGCGGCTGCGCAGCCCGATGTTCTGGGCGCGCAGGTGACACGGCGCGTGATAGGTCGTCGTCGCGGGGACCGCACCGTCGAACGTGGCGTCGAGGCCATTGCCCCCCGCCTCCTTGTCGGCGCGGTGGATGTCGACGAGGAACTCGGCCGCGTCCTTCGTGTGCGACGCGACCAACTCGGCATCCGGGCCACCGACGTAGTCGACGTAGTCCTTCTTGAGGATGTAGCCGCAAGTCGGTTGGGGGACCACGATCGTGACGTCGTCGCCCCGCGACTCGGCGCTGCGGACGAACGACGCGAGCGAAGCGATGTTGCGGGTCGCGTTGGCACGGAAGCCGTCGAGGTCACCCTGGTGGAGCATCGGCGCGCCGCAGCAGACCTGGCCTTCGGGGAGGCGGCACTCGATGCCATTGCGCTCGTAGACCCGCACGAGGTCTTTGCCGACCTGGGTGTCCTGGTATTCGACGAGGCAGGTCGGGAACACGGCGGCAACCTCGGCACGGCGAGGCGTCGCCACGCCAGGCGACCGCCGCCGGAACCATGTCGTGAAGCGCACCCGCTGATACGGCGGCAGCACGCGGTCGGCCGAGATGCCGGTCACTTTCTCCATCACCTTGCGCACCGCAGAGCCGGGCGTGCCGATCGCCTTGTTCACCACGGGCGCGAGCAAGGACCCGACTCTGCCGCTGAGGTCGGTCGAGGCCAGCGCAGTGTCGGTCGTCTTCGTGGCGAGCGAACGCTTGCGCTCACGGAACAGCACCTGATCTGCGCGCATCATCAGCCGGGGGAAGTCGATGTTCCACTCCGACTGGCCGGGAATGTACGGACAGTTGATGTAGCAGAGCTTGCACTGGAAGCACTCGTCGACGACCTGGTCCTGCTGCGCGGTGGTCAACCGCCCCGAGTCCTGGTCGTCATGGGCGTCGATGAACTCGAACAACGTCGGGAACGACGTGCAGAACTTGAAGCACAGACGACACCCATGACAGAGGTCGTACACCCGCGTCAGTTCCTCCCGAAGGTCGCTCTCGACCAGATACGAGGGATGAAAGGGGTCATACGTCGTCGTCATCAATCACCTGCCAGAGATCAGGTCGGGGGGGTGCGACGTTGCGGCCACACCGAGAAGTCCTGCGCCACGCGGGAAGGATTTGGCTCGGCGGAAGCACGAGCCGGAGTGAAGCGGACGGTCGAGGGAGTGCTCGCACTGCGAGCGACTTCGTTCTGGCGGAGCGCGCAGGCGAGCACTCCCTCGATCGTCACCAACGGAAACTAAGAGATGTGCTGCAGACCCTGACCAAATCGACCAGCGTGGGACTTCTCGGCGCGGGCGAGGGTCTCGAGCCACTCGGCGACCTGATCGAACCCCTCATCGCGAGCCGTCTTGGCGAAGCCCGGGTACATCTCGGTGTACTCGTAGGTCTCGCCGGCGACCGCCGACTTCAGGTTGTCCTCGGTCGAGCCGACCGGCTCGCCGGTCGCCGGATCGCCGATCTCGGAGAGGAAGTCGAAATGGCCGAACGCGTGGCCGGTCTCGCCCTCGGCGACCGAGCGGAACAATGCGGCGACGTCGGGGTAGCCCTCGACGTCGGCCTTCTGCGCGAACCACAGGTAGCGACGGTTGGCCTGGCTCTCGCCGGCGAACGCCTCCTTGAGATTCTCTTCTGTCTTCGAACCCTTCAACTCCGGCATCTAGTGCCCTTTCTGTCAGTGACCGCGAGGCCAGTGGGAGATTTCAGTTGGCGGCGCGACACGGTGCGCACACGCCGCGGAAGACGATCTCGGTCTCGGTGATGTCGAATCCGGCCCCGTCGATCGATTCGGGTCGCACCTCGGGATGGTCGACGTGCACGTCACGCACGAGACCGCAGCGGCTGCACACCAGGTGGTGGTGCGCGTCGGTGTTCGGATCGAAGCGGCCCGAGCCGGTGCCGAGGTCGAGTTGCAGGATCTCGCCCATCTCGGCGAGCTCGGCGAGGACGGAGTAGACGGTGCGGAGCGACACCGACGGCATCGCCTGTGTCACCGCAGCGTGCACGGCCTCGGCGCTCGGGTGCGCCTCGTTGCGGTGCAGGACCCCGAACACGGCCTGGCGCTGGGGAGTGACCTTGTAGCCACGTGCCCGGTACAGGTCGACGAGCTCGGTCGGGGTCCGCATGGGGCGCATCCTATCTGCACCAATTGTTGAACTGCAACCGTTGTTGCCACAATGTTTTGGAGTTACCGCGCGGTAACCAGCCGATTACGGTGACCCCGTGAGCCTTGCAGCGTTCAACCGTTCCGCGTCCCTCGACCGACTCCGCACCGAATCCTTCGACCTGGTCGTGGTCGGCGGCGGCGTGACCGGCGCCGGTGTCGCACTCGATGCCGCCTCCCGCGGTCTGTCGGTCGCCCTCATCGAACGCGACGACTTCTCGTCGGGAACGTCATCGAAATCGTCGAAGCTGATCCACGGCGGCCTGCGGTACCTCCAGCAGGGTGAGGTCGGACTCGTCTACGAGGCGCTCGCCGAGCGCCAGCGGCTGCTGACGAATGCTCCGCACCTGGTCAGCCTTCTCCCCTTTCTCATCCCGATGATGGGCAAGGGCGGCGTCATCCCCGCCAAGATCTCCCGCCTGCTGGGCACTGCGATGTGGGGCTACGACGTGACCGGCGGGTTCCGCATCGGCAAGCTGCACAAGCGGGTCAACAAACGTCAGGCGCTCGAGTACATGCCGACGCTGCCCGAGGACCGCCTCGTCAGCGGCTACCTCTACTACGACGCCGCGGCCGACGATTCACGGCTGGTCATCACACTGTGCCGCACGGCCGCGTTGCACCACGGCGCGGTGCTCGCCAACCACGTGTCGGCGACCGGGCTCGGCCGCGACGCACGGGGTCGCATCAACTCGGTGCAGGTCACCGCGGACGGTGAGACGTTCGAGATCGCGACGCGGTCGGTCGTCAATGCCGCGGGCGTGTGGAGCGACGACGTGCGCGCGCTCGACGAGGGATGCGATCCCGACTCGATCCGACCGGCGAAGGGCGTGCACATCACGGTGCCGCATCGACTCGTGCGCAACACGATCGCGGCAGTGATCATGGTGCCGAAAGACCGGCGCTCGATCTTCGTCGTGCCCGCCGGAGACTTCACCTACATCGGTACGACCGACACCGATTACACGGGATCGATCGACGATCCGCAGTGCACGCCCGACGACATCGCGTACCTCCTCAAGGCGATCAACGGGAGCTGCACGACGCCGATCACCGAGAACGACATCGTCGGCACCTGGGCCGGACTGCGGCCGCTCGTGAAATCGGCCACCTCGGGGCGCACCGCCGACCTGTCGCGGGGTCACAACATCCACGAATCGAAGTCGGGGATGATCACGATCACGGGCGGCAAACTCACCACCTACCGGCACATGGCGGCCGACACGGTCGACGACGTCGTCGCGCATCTGCTCGATGGGCAGGCTCCGCCCGGGGCGAAGAAGTCACGCACGAAGCACCTCCGACTGCGCGGCGCCGACGGTTACGACTCGGTCGTTGCCGCTGCCGCGTCGTTCGGCGTCTCGGCGGCGACAGCGACGCACCTGTCGCGGCGCTACGGCGGCGAATCTCGGGCGGTGATGGCGCTCATCAAGGACGACCCCTCACTCGGCGGGGCGCTCGTCGCAGGTCTGCCCTACGTGCGCGCCGAGGCGATCTTCGCGGTGCGCCACGAGATGGCGCGAACGGTCGACGACGTGTTGAGCCGCCGCACGCGGGCGCGGCTGTACGCCCGCGACGATTCGGCCGACGCCGCCGACGCGGTCGCCGAGCTGGTCGCGCCCGAACTGGGGTGGACGCCGATCGAGGCGGCCGCGTCGGCCGCCGAGTTCCGGGCGTTGTGCGAGCACGAGCGAACCACAGCGTCACTACCGTCGGTCCACCTCGGCGACGTCGGCCTCGCGCCGGCGACCGACTCGGGCGCCGACTCCGCGACGGGAGCATCGAAATGAGTGGCTCACCCGAACTCGGACCGAATCGGCCGACTCCCGCGATCGCGCTCGCGGGTGGCGCCGACGCGGCGACCTCGCGGTTCACGGAGAGCCGCGTCGACGTCGGTGACACGACGATCGAACGGCTCCGCGGCGCGTGCGCCGACGTCTCGGTCGACGCGGCCACGCTCGCCGAGTCGAGCCGCGACTGGTGGCCGCTGGCGATGACCTGGGCGCTCGACGGCCAGGTCGGCGCGTTGGCCTCGGTGGTCTGCCGGCCGAACTCGATCGACGAGGTCGCCGCGATCGCGATGATCTGCAACGACGAACGCATCCCGCTGACCACGGCCGCCGGACGGTCGGGCGTGTCGGGGGCGTCGGTTCCCGTCCACGGCGGCGTCGTGCTCGACACGTGCGCAATCACCGGGATCACCGACGTCGACGACACCTCGCTCGTCGCCACCGTCAACTGCGGCATGTTCGGTGACCACTTCGAGGACCAACTGCGCCGACACCACGGGTTGACAGCCGGCCACTGGCCGCAGTCGATGACCTTGGCCACGGTCGGCGGATGGATCGCCTGCCGCGGCGCCGGTCAGCTGTCCACCCGCTACGGCAAGATCGAAGACATCGTCACGGGGCTCACCGTCGTACTCGCCGACGGCACGATCGTCACCACCGGCGGCCATCCCCGACAGGCGGTCGGGCCCGATCTCACCCAGATCTTCGTCGGGTCCGAGGGCACGCTCGGCATCCTGTGCTCGGCGCAGCTCCGACTCCATCCCGTTCCGCCGCACGAGCAGCGCGCGGCATACGGGTTCGCCGACATGGCGGCTGCGCTCGACGCCTGCCGACGGATCCTGCGCCGCGGTGCGACGCCCGCGGTGTTGCGCCTCTACGACGCGGTCGAGTCCGACCGCCACTACGGCACCGGCGACACGACCTGCGTGGTCATCGCGCTGGACGAAGGCGACGAGGCGATCGTCGCAGGCACGTTCGCCGTCATCGAGTCGGAGTGTGCCCGCGCTCTGCGTCTCGACGATGCGCTGGTCGAGCACTGGCTCGGCAAGCGCAACGACGTCAGCCAGCTCGAGGCGTTGATCGCCGGCGGATTGGTCGTCGACACGATGGAGATCTCGGCGCCGTGGAGCCGGCTGGCGGGCATCTACGAGGCTGCGGTCGCCGCGCTCAGCGCGGTGCCCGGC
>JAYTFP010000296.1:0-3059 GCA_043734285.1 Acidimicrobiaceae bacterium | reverse complement strand
AGCGGTACCGGCAGTCACAACAGTCCGTGATCGATCTTCTCGGGCCACGCACTATCCCGGTCGAGTACTTCGAACAGCCCGACGCATTCGTCTCGCCGCTCCAATCGTCGGGGTTGGCGAAGGCGCTCAACAAGACGATGGCGGAGATCTCCCAGAAGAGTGACATCTCGGCGGTGTTGCGCGGTGTGTCGGCGGGCCTTGCGACGAGCGTGCACAACCTGCGGCCGCTCCTGGCCGACTTCGACCAGCCGGTCTTCGCTGACCCGGGGCACACGAACGAGACCGGCGCCCAACTGGTCGCGAAGGCAGTGTTCGACCTGATCCTGCCTCGATTGCGATGACCCTCCGAGCCGTGACGGCACCCCTCGATCCCGCGTTGGCCGACGTGGCGCACGTACTGCGGCGCACGACATTCGGCCCCTTCCCGGGTCAGACCGAGCGGGCCCTGACGCGCCACGGATCCGCACGCGGTGTGATCGAGGCGCAGCTCGCGGCCCCCCCCTTGCCGTTCCGCCCGTATGTCAACGACCCGGCGCTGCCACGCGGCGGTGCGGTCGAGATCGACGGCATCGATGGTGAGGACCTTCGCTACTACATGGGTTTCCGCGACTGGTGGGTCCAGCGGATGCGGTCGGACGATGCAGCGCTTCACGAGAAGATGATGTGGTTCTGGCATTCGCACTTCACCACCTCCGCGACGAAGGTCGACACGACCAACCTCTGCTGGCGCCAGATCCGCACGTTGCACCAGCACGCGCTCGGCAACTTCGCCGAGTTGACCAAGGCGATGTCGGTCGACGGCGCGATGCTGCGCTACCTCGACGGATCCGGATCGGTCGCGTCCGCGCCGAACGAGAACTACGCCCGCGAGCTGATGGAGTTGTTCACGCTCGGGTTCGACAAGTTCCGCCAAGCCGACGTGGTTGCCGCAGCGAAGGTGCTGTCGGGATGGTTCGTGTATCCCGACCAGCGCGTCGAGTTCCAACCCGAACACGCGAACACGACACCCGTCACGGTGCTCGGCCGCACCGGCGTGAACAGCATCGACGATCTGATCGCGGCGATCCTCGCCCAGGACACGTGCGCGACGTTCGTCGTCGGCCGGCTCTGGCGGTTCCTCATCGGCGGCGACGTCGACCCGGCCGCGGTGGGGCGCTTCGCCGCAGCGTTCCGCTCGTCGGGATACGAGATCGCGCCGCTGGTCGCCGCGATGCTCCACAGCGACGAGTTCATGGCGCACCGCCAGAGTCGGGCCCGCACGCCGATCGAGTGGCACGCGGCGACTGTCCGTGGCGTCGGCCTGCCGCTCACCGATGCCACAGGGCTGCAGCAACTGGGTCAGACCCCGTACATGCCGCCGTCGGTGGCCGGGTGGCCGGGCGACGCGACGTGGCTGTCGCCGACCCAGTTGCTCGCGAAGTCGCGGTTCATCTCCGGCATCGAGTTCCCTGCCGCCGACGAACTCGGTCGCGCGACCGACATCGTCGCGGCGATCGTCGACCGGTTCGCACTGCACGGCATCAGCGACGCGTCGCGATCGTCGTTGCGTGACCTCGATCAGCGACTGCGGCACACGACGGTCGACGACCGCGGCCGGGCGAAACGAGTGATGGCCCTCGCCCTCCTGACACCGGAGTTCTCGCTCGCATGAACGCGCCCGACCCTGTCGGACCGACCCGTCGGCAGGTGCTCGGCTGGTTCGGGGCTGCGGCGGGCGCGGCCGCGGGTGGCGCGCTGCTGCCGGGGTGCACGACCGACGCGCGCCACGCGACATCGACGACGTCGCCGTCCGGGCCGCGGCCGACGTTCCCGTCGCGGGTGCCGCCCGGGCGGCGCGTGCTCGTCGTGGTCGAGCTCAGCGGTGGCAACGACGGCTTGTCGACGCTGATCCCGCACGACGACGGGCACTACCACGACCTCCGGCCGACACTGGCGCTCGGCGCGGACCACCTGCTCGACATCGGCGGCGGCTACAGCCTCAACGCGGCGCTCACTCCGATCCACGAGAAGGGCCTGACCGTGCTGACCGGTATCGGAGTACGGACGCCCAGCCTGTCGCACTTCGACATGCTCGCCCGCTGGTGGGCCGGCACCCCCGACGCGACGACCGGCGGCGGCACCGGATTCCTGGGCCGGGTGTGCGATCGTCTCGGCTCGGGCGACCACTGGGCAGGCGTCTCGATCAGCCAACTCTCGTCACTGGCGATCGTCGGGACCTCGGGCAACACCGTCAGCATCCCCAGCGGCGAACCACGTCGCTCGGTTGCTGCGCCGCTGCCGTCGGCCGACGACGAGTTCGACCGCGCCGTGAAGGCGTTGGGCGCGGCCGGTACCGGCGCCGGACCCTCGGCGACGGCGAGCAAGAGCCTCGGGCGGATGCTGTCGGCGTCCGATCTGCTCGCCGGGCTCCCCGCGGCGAGTGGCGGCTATCCCGCCGAGACCGACCTCGCGGGTTCGTTCGGCGCGCAGATGGCGTTCGCCAGTCAGCTGATCCGCGCCGACAACGGCGTGCGGGTCATCCACGTGACGATGGACCGGGCCGACTTCGACACACACGAGATGCATCTCGTGCGTCACGCGAAGTGCATGAACGTGCTGGTGCCCGGGCTCACCGCGTTCCGCACCGATCTCGAAACGCACGGACTCACCGACCGCGTGCTGATCGCGACGACGTCGGAGTTCGGGCGGCGGGCGGCCGAGAACAGCACGGGCCTCGACCACGGAGCGGCGTCGTGCGCGCTGCTCATGGGACCCGTGAAGCCGGGCGTCGTCGGGGAGCATCCGTCGCTGACGAAGCTCGACCCGTTCGGCAACCTCGTCTCGACGGTGTCGTTCGCCGACTACTACGCGACGCTCGCGACGTGGCTCGATGTCGACCCGACGTCGGTCATCTCGGGTCGACCGCGAGCCATCGAGGCGCTACTCGCCGCATGACGAACCGCGAGCCAGGCACACTCCTCGTCTAGTGGCACTCGCTGTTGGAGAACGCCAGCATCGCGTCGGAGAAGTGACCGAACACTCCGGTGCTGTGCAGGGCGTCATCCCGGATGGGATTGAGC
>JAYTFP010000295.1:0-10390 GCA_043734285.1 Acidimicrobiaceae bacterium | reverse complement strand
TGCTGTTCCTCATGTTCGGATCGGTCCTCGTGCCGCTCAAGGCGATCGTGCTGAACCTCCTCTCGCTGACCGCGACGTTCGGAGCGATGGTCTGGATCTTCCAGGAAGGTCATGGCTCGGGTTTCCTCGGCTTCACCGCCACCGGGCTGACCGACACGACCACACCGATCCTCATGTTCTGCATCGCCTTCGGACTGTCGATGGACTACGAGGTGTTCCTGCTCTCCCGTATCAAGGAGGAGCACGATCGCACCGGCGACAACGCCGCGTCGGTGGCCATCGGCCTCGAGCGGACGGGCCGCATCGTGACCGCGGCCGCCGCGCTCCTCTCGGTGACGTTCCTCGCCTTCGCCACGTCGGGCATCTCGTTCATCAAGCTGTTCGGCTTGGGCCTGACGCTCGCCGTCGTGATGGACGCGACGCTCATCCGCGCGACGCTCGTGCCGGCCTTCATGAAGCTCGCCGGCGAGGCCAACTGGTGGGCGCCCAAGTGGATGCGCTGGATCCACGACCGGGTCGGGTTCTCCGAATCCGAGCCCCTCGACCATCCCCTCGTCATCGACGTGTCGAGCGACGAGACCGCTGACGACGGCTCCCGCGACGACGACCCGCCCGCCGGCCACGAAGAACTCGAGCCCAGCCTGATGGGCTGAACTCCCGTCCGGGGGAACATCTGTTCGACTAGCATCGAACGGATGTTCCCCTCACTCGACCGGCTCAACCCCGAGCAGCACGCCGCGGCCACGTTCGACGGGGGCCCGCTGCGCATCGTGGCCGGCGCAGGCACCGGCAAGACCACCACGCTCACCGCCCGGGTGGCCTGGCTGGTCGCGACCGGCACCCCCGCCGACCGCGTCATGCTCCTCACCTTCACGCGGCGCGCCGCCCGCGAAATGGTCGCCCGCACCCGCACGATGCTCGGCGAGTCGACCGGTGGACGCCGCGTGGCCGTGCTCGGCGGCACCTTCCACTCGGTCGCCCATCGCACGCTGCGCCAGCACGCGACCTCACTCGGGCTCGACGAGGGATTCTCGGTGCTCGACTCGTCCGACGCGGCCGACATCATCGACATGGTCCGCGAAGAACTCGGCGCGGCCGCCACCACCGATCGGCGCTTCCCTCGCAAGGGCACGCTCCTCAACTTGTACTCGCGCTCGGTCAACACCCAGCAGCACCTCTCCGAGGTGGTCGCCGAGCTCGCGCCGTGGTGCTCTGACCGCATCGACGACATCGCCGCGATCTGTCGTGCCTACGTCGCACGTAAGCGGTCGCTCGCGCTGCTCGACTTCGACGACCTGCTGCTCTACTGGCGTGCCGCGGCCGCGCATCCCCAACTCGGACCGATACTCGCGGCCGACATCGACCACATCTGTGTCGACGAGTACCAAGACGTCAACGCATTGCAGGTCGACATCCTCCGCTCGCTCCGCGCGACCGACGAGCGCCTCACCGTCGTCGGCGACGACTCGCAAGCGGTCTACGGGTTCCGCGGCGCGAGCCCCCGACACCTCCTCGACATCGACCTGGTGTTCCCCACGATCTCGACGGTGGTGCTCGAACGCAACTACCGCTCGACGCAGCAGATCCTCGATGTCGCCAACGCCATCGGCGCCGATGCTCCCGAGGGCTTCGTCACGCGGCTGCACAACGAGGCCGATGGTGCCCGCCCCGAGCTGATCCGGTGTGCCGACGAAGACGCGCAGGTCGACGCTGTCTGCGACCGTGTCCTGGCGCACCGCGAGGCCGGCATCGCGTTGCACCAGCAGGCAGTACTGGTCCGCGCCGCACACCACAGCGACCTCCTCGAACTCGAGCTGTCGCGGCGGCGCATCCCCTACGTGAAGTACGGCGGGCTGCGATTTCTCGAGGCGGCCCACGTGAAAGACCTGATCTGCCTGTTCCGCGTCGCCGACAACCCGCGCGACCACCTCGCCTGGTTCCGTCTGCTACAGATGCTGCAGGGCGTCGGTCCGGTCATCGCACGCCGGGCGATCGCCACGCTGGGCCTCGACGAGTCGGGCACCGCGGCCGAAGTGCTCATGCGGTGGCCGCTCGCGCACGACGAGCTTCCCGCGTCGGCCCGCGCCGATGCCGACCACCTGATCGAAGCGCTGACCCGTTCCCCTGACGAGACGATCTCGTCGCACGCCGAACGACTCGCCGCCGCGCTCGCACCCCTCGTCGAGCGCGCCTACGACGACGCGGTCACCCGCACCGCCGACCTCGACGCGTTGGTGGCGAGCGCGCACGACGCGACCCGCCTGTCCGACGTCGCCGCCGACCTCACGCTCGAACCACCGAACTCGACCGGCGATCTCGCCGGGCCGCCGGTGATCGACGAGGACTGGCTCGTCATCTCGACGGTGCACTCTGCGAAGGGCCTCGAATGGGACGTCACCCACGTGCTGCACGCGGCCGACGGCAACTTCCCCTCCGACATGGCGCTCAGCACGAAGGAGGGCCTCGAAGAAGAGCGACGGCTCTTCTACGTGGCGATGACCCGACCCCGTCGCGACCTACACGTGTACGTGCCGTTGCGGTTCCACTACCGGCCGCGGGGCCGCGACGACGAGCACCTCTTCGGCCAGCCCTCGCGGTTCCTGTCGGATCGTGTGTCCGACTGCTTCACGACCACCAGCGTGAGCCACCTCCAGCCCGTGTTCGCCGCGCCCCTCAACGCCTCGTTCGAGGTCGAGATGGAGCTCGACGCGCTCTGGAGCTGATCGCTCCGCACGCCCGTGGGGCATCGACCTACGATTCGCCCATGCCACTGCCATCACCGACCGCAGATCAGACCGTCGTCGTCACTGGTGCCTCATCGGGCATCGGTGCCGAACTCGCCCGCGTCTTCGCCGAGCGGGGCCGCGGCGTCACGCTGGTCGCACGCCGCGAGACGCCGCTGAAAGAACTCGCCGACGAGCTCTCCGGCAAGCACGACATCCGCGCCGAGGTCATCACCGCTGATCTCACCGAGTTCGACGCCCGTACCGCGATCGCCACCCGCCTGGCCGAACTCGGACTGTCCGTGTCGATCCTCGTCAACAACGCGGGTCTGTCGACGAGTGGGCCCGTGTATCGCAGCGATCCCGCGCGCGAAGTCGCGATGATCCGAACCGACGTCGAGGCGGTCGCACACCTGTGCAGCATCTTCCTGCCACAGATGGCCGAGCGCCGTTCGGGCGGCGTGCTCAACGTCGCGTCGACCGCTGCGTTCCAGCCGCTGCCGGGTCAGGCCGGCTACGGCGCGTCGAAAGCGTTCGTGCTCTCGTACAGCCACGCGCTGCGCGCCGAACTCGCCAAGGTAGGCGTGACCGTGACCGTGTTGTGCCCGGGCCCCGTCCCGACCTCGTTCGGCGAGAACGCGGGGTTCACCAAGGAAGAGGCCGAGGGCTCACTGCCGAAGTTCATGTGGGTCGACCCCGACGACGTCGCACGCCAGACAGTCGACGGCCTCGAGAAGGGGCGCCGCGTCGTGATTCCGGGCGTGTCCAACCGCGTCGGCGCCGCCTTCGGGTACATGTTGCCGCGGCGGGTGCTCCTGCCGATCCTGACGCGACAGCACCCCGCGTTGCGCAAGTAGCTCAGAGCCGTACAGCGAGCTCGACCTCGGCGTGGCTGAATTCTCGTCGGCTCCGCCGACAGTGCGCTCTCCTGGGTTCGTGTCCTGGAACGACCGCGGATAGATCTGGTACACGACCGCGCCCGCCCACCACCGGTCGCCGATCGGCTCAGCCACCGTTGGATGCCGGCACGTACGCACGGCAGGGCTGGCCCCGCAATGCGAAGCATGCGGGCATCGGAGTGGACACCGAGGCATCGGCGAGCACCGGCAGGACCAGCGCCGAGGGCTGCCCCACGGCGTGTGCGATCGACACATGGCGGGCAGAGTTCTTGGCGCGACGGAACTTCCACTCGGGCCGATCACCGCCGGGCGCCGTGATCGTGACGCGGATCCTCGAACCCTTCCGGATCTGCGCGAACGTCGGGAAGATCGGGATGCGCACGAGCACCGACTTGCCCGAATCGATGGGCGCCGCGTCAGCCCGGAGATGCGTCAAGCGGGGCAGCAGCGCCGACGACGCCTTCGCATCGAGTGCGCGATGCGAGGCACGCATCCAACCGGTGCCGAGGTACATCTCCTGTCCATCGGGACGGACCTCGCTGAGCGTCGCCTGCAGGTCGGCGTCGACGCCATCGGCCGCGACGTACACGTCGAGACTCGACGGGCCGGCGAGGACACGATCCTCGGTCAGCGGGGCGGTCACGTAGCCCAGGCCCTTGTTCGTGACGACTGGCGTCCACTTGTACGGCGGCTTCGCATCGTTGATCCCGCCCTTGCCGTGCGGGTCGAGGTTGAACTCGGGTCGAGCGTCGGGGTCAGACTCGTAGCGGTCGGGCGCGGACGAGTCGCCGGCCTTCACGTCGCTGAGACCTCCGTGGTCGTGCAGGTAGTAGGTCGTCGGCGTGACGCCCTTCGGTGGCCACGAGTCGTAGCCGACCTCGCTCACCGGCTGGAGCGCACCCGGGCCGAGCGATCCGCCACCGACATCGATGAGCATGCGGATGCGCGGATCCTTCGAGAACTCCGACTTCGCCGTCGCCAGATCGGGCGCGTTCGCGAACCGCGTCTGTTCGAGCGCAGGCGCCGGCGCGTCGGCCATCTGCTGGTAGAGCAGATTCGAGAGCGTGAGCACGTCGGACGGGATGACCGGCACGATGTCGGCCACGAAGATGTCGAGGAACTCGACCCAACGGGTCAGGATCGCCGGCTGCAGCGCGTCGTTGTGGTTGCCGTTGTACATCGTGACCCAGAGGTTCTTGATGTTCTTCAGGTCGGGAATCATGTCGGACCAGTGGCTGCTGAGCTGCTCGTCCTCCATGCCGCCCACCAGGAACGTCGGCACATTGATCTTGGACGCCCACACGGACGGCGTGCGGTTCGCGTAGAGCGCCGGCGGGCGGAACTCCTCGTTGCTGAGGATCTCCAGCCCGTCACGGGTCTGCCCGTGCAACCGCTGGTTGTCCTTGCAGTGCGTGTCGCCCTGGCCGATGAGCACACCCGCCCACTTCTGACCGCCTTCGGGTGCGGGAGCCGAGTCGTGTTCGCGCTCGGTCAACCAGCCCTGAGCGAACCCGGTGTTGAAGATGCCGCCGGGTGAGCCGATCCCGTCGTACAGGTCGTCGGTGACCGACATGGGCGCGAGCGCCGCGAGATGCGGCGGTCGCGTGCCCCCCACGAAGAGCTGGCTGAACCCCGAGAACGAGATGCCGACCATGCCGACCTTGTGCGCGTGCACCCACGACTGCGCCGCGACCGTCTCGACCGCGTCGTAGCCGTCGTAGATCGTTGGCAGGTCGAAGAGGTCGAATGCGCCGCCCGAGCATCCCGAACCGCGCATCTGCACGCTCACCGTCGCGAAGCCGACCAGCGGCGCGAGCACCGAGCCGACCGCGGTCGACCCGCTGGGTACGAGCGGATCCTCAGGAAGCTTGGGGTTGGTCATCCGGGCGATGACGTCCTTGAAGAAGTCGTGCGGCGGCGCGACCTCGTAGCCCGAGTACTCGATCACTGTCGGGAATGGTCCGTCGGCCAACGTCTTGTTCGGTGGGAGCCGAACCGTCATGGCCAGCTCGACGCCGTCGCGCATCGTGACGTAGTTGAGCCCCTCCTTCATGTGCTGCGACGAGTAGAGATCGGGCTTCGGGGCGTTCTTGCCATCGAGCACGTTGAAGGCGTCACTGCCCTCGACGCGCGTTCCGTCGACGTGGCGCACCGTGTAGCCGGATGCGGGCTTGACGTCGTAGAAGATGAGCGCGCCGTGGTCATCGGCCGTGCCGGTCTCCACCAGATGGCCGCCGCTGTCGACGAGTATCAGCGCGGTGCCCTTCGCGACATCGAGCACCGAGGCCTCGGTGACACCACCGAACGCTCGGTAGGCGGCCTTGGTCGTGGCCTTCGGCGCCATCACCGGCGAGCCCGGCGCCTTCGCCGTGGTCGGCGGGGTCGTGCCCGACGACGCCTTCTTGGTGGAGGAGCAGCCGACGAGGACCAGCGCGGCGACCAGGCCCGCGGAAATCAGGGAACGCGGGCGTATTCGGTTGTACGACATCAGCGGAAAATAGGGTGTGCGCCGCGCCAGCACAAGGACGGTGGCGGATTGTCAGTCAGGGTGGGCGGCGTCGGGCACCAACACGCACCGCGTCCCCGAGTAGATCGTCGGCAAGCACTTGTTGCAGTGCACGCACAACCCGTGATCTGACGTTCCGGCTGCCATCTTGTTCACCAGGTCCGGCTCGCGGAGTAGCGCCCGCGCCATCGCGACGAACTCGAATCCCTCATCGAGCGCGCCGTCGATCGTGGCGCGCTCGTTGATGCCGCCGAGCAGGATCACGGGCATTTTCAATCGGGCGCGGAACTGACGGGCGAACGGCAGGAAGAATCCTTCCTCGAACGGGTACTTCGGGAAGATGCGGCGACCGAAGACACGGAGGCCCGCGCCCACGAGCGGCGACTGCGTCGCGGCGAACTCGGCCATGGGCACGTCACCGCGGAAGAAGTACATGCCGTTGAGCAACGAACTGCCGCCGGTGAGCTCGAGGGCGTCGAGCTGCCCGTCGGCCTCGAGCAGGGCGGCGATCTCGAGGCTCTCCTCGAGCCACAGGCCCTTGCGTACGCCGTCGGCCATGTTGAACTTCGCCAGCAGCGCGACGTGCGAGGGGATCTCGTCGCGCACGGCGGCGATGACTCGGCGAGCGAGCCGAGCGCGGTTCTCGATGCTGCCGCCGTAGTCGTCGGATCGGTGGTTGAGGTTGGGACTGAAGAACGAGCTGATCAAGTAGTTGTGGCCGAGGTGCAGCTCGATCGCATCGAAGCCGCTGTCGACCGCGACGCGCGCCGCATGACGGAAATCGTCGACGACCTCGTCGAGCTGGTGCACAGTCGCGGCGCGCACCAGACCCATCGCCGGCGCGCTGAGCCGAGTCGACGGAGCGAGCGTCGGACGTCGATTCGACTTTGTGTTCGCGACCAGGCCGGCGTGACCGAGCTGCGCGGAGGCGAGCGCTCCTTCGGTGTGCACCGAGTCGGTGAGTCGACGGAGGTCGCCGACGATCTCGTCGGTCATCACCATCGTGTCGCGGTGCACCCGTCCGCCCATCGACACCGCGCAGTAGGCGACCGTGGTCATCGCGGCACCGCCACGAGCGACCTCTGTGTGGAACTCGATGAGCGCGTCGCTGACGACGCCGCGCGGCATGACACCTTCGAACGTCGCCGCCTTGATGATGCGGTTCCGCAGCGTGAGCGGACCAAGCCGGGCAGGCTCGAAGGCGGACGTCATTTGTCGAACCTGCATCAGATGGTCGTCCGTTCACACGGGTGCAACATCGGTCTCCCTACGGTGGGCCACATGATGGCATCTCATCGAACCACACGATCCATGCTGGCGGTCAGCGCCGCGGCGGTCCTCACACTCGCCGCGTGTGGCTCGCCGACCGCCGATCCGGCGACGACGCAGCCGCAGCCGCAGACGCAGGTTACCAACTCCGCCGGCAGTGTCACCGATCTCACCAACCTGCCGCTCGGCGACTCTCACGTCTCGACCAGCACCGCTGCGGTCGGTTCGATCTTCGTGTGCGGATCAGGCGGCGCACCCGGTGGTGGCGGAACCGGCAAGGACGGGCCGTGGATCCACTCGAACGGCACGTTCGACCTCACCACGAAGTTGACGGTCGCAGGCTCGGTCGCCTGGCCGACCGCCAACGTGTCGATCACCGAGAGCGGCGGGCAGCGAGTGATCACCGGCAACAACCTCCCGGCCGGACACGACACGGGCACATTCCCGATCGCGGCGAGCGATCCGGCGCACGCCTACGACGCGAATCCGAATCACATCGCGGCGCAGACGATCTCGAAGTCGATCACGCTGACGCCGACGGTCGCGGCGGCACCTGGATGCGTGAACGGCGGACCGATCGGCTACGCCACGACCGGCGTGCCGTTCTTCGACGGACTCGACGCGGAGAACCGCGACGCGGTGGCGCACGAGATCCAGGACAAGTGTGGTGGCCATCCGAATCAGGACAGCAGCTACCACTACCACTCGGCGTCGACTTGCATCCCCGGCGAGAAGAACCACACGCCGACCCTCATCGGGTACGCCCTCGACGGCTTCGGTATCTACAACGGCTACGACGCCTCGGGGAAGCAGTTGACGAACAACGATCTCGACGCCTGCCACGGCACCACCAGCGCCGTGACGTGGAACGGCTCGACGCAGGCGATCTACCACTACGTCGCGACCGCGGCCTACCCCTATCTCATCGGTTGCTACAAGGGCGGCAACGTCGGCGCATCGCAGCGGCCTGGCGGCGGCTCTGCTCAAAGGTCTGCAGGGGCCTGTCCCCCACCGCCGTCCGGCATGCCTCCGGGTCAGCCACCCGGCAACGGTCAGAATCGACCGCCGCCCCCACCTGGGTGTGGGCCGCCGCCATCGCAGCCCGGTGGCTGACGACGATGGGATCATGACCCCGTGCGGGTGCTGATCATCGAGGACGAACAACGGTTGGCCGAGACCGTCGCCCGCGGCTTGCGGCGCCACGGCATGGCCACCGATGTCGCGTTCGACGGACGTACCGGACTCGACAAGGCGATGGTCAACTCGTACGACGTGATCGTGCTGGACCGCGACCTGCCCGAGATCCACGGCGACGACGTGTGCCGCCGGCTCGACGCCGCCGGGCACACCGCCCGCGTGCTCATGTTGACCGCCGCCGCCGCGATCGACGACCTGGTCGAGGGGTTCGGCATCGGTGCCGACGACTACCTCGCGAAGCCGTTCGACTTCGCCGAGCTGGTGGTCCGCGTGCATGCCCTCGCGCGACGCGGCGCGTCCGTCGTACCCGCGATGCTGCGTCACGACGACCTCGAGCTGGATCCCATCCGCAGTCGCATCACGCGCGCGGGTCGCGAGATCGAGCTCACCGCACGCGAGTTCGCGGTGCTGAACCTGCTCATGCTCGAACCCGGCCGAGTGGTGAGCGCCGAGGAACTGCTCGAGAAGGCATGGGACGAGCACGCCGACCCGTTCACCTCCGCGGTGAGGGTGATCATGTCGAGGCTCCGCTCGAAGCTGGGCGATCCGCCGCTCATCACGACGGTCGTCGGCAAGGGATACCGGCTGTGAGGACACGGCTGTCGCTGCGCGCCCGGATCGCCCTGTGGTGTGCCGCGCTGGTGATGATCTCGGGGACGATCGTCGTCGTCCTCATGATCGTGATCGCGGGCCAGCGCCTGCACGACAACGCGCCCCAACCCGGCCCGCCACCGGCCGGCCAACCGTTGCCGGGACAGCCGGGTGGGCCGCCTGCCGACAACCCACTGCAGCGTCAACGCGACGATCAGCGGGGCAAGATCGCCAACGAGACGCTGTCGTCGGTGCAGCGCATCGGTCTGATCCTGCTGGGCGCGTTCGCGGTGAGTTCGATCGGCATCGGTTGGCTGGTGGCCGGACGGATGCTGCAGCCGCTCCGCAAGCTGACCGCTGCCGCGTCGAAGGTGTCGCACACGAGGATGGGCGAGCGCATCCGGCTCGAGGGTCCCCGCGACGAACTACGCGACCTGGCCGAGACGTTCGACCAGATGCTCGATCGGCTCGAGGGTGCATTCGCCGCCCAACGGGCGTTCGTCGGCGACGCGTCACACGAGCTGCGCACTCCCCTGACAGTAATGCGCACCGAGGTCGACGTCGCGTTGGACGACCCCGATGCGACGGTCGAGGATCTCCGCCACGCGCTCGACGGCGTCGGTGAGGCCGTGCAGCGAATGCAAGCACTCACCGACGCGCTGCTCGCGTTGTCGCGAGCCGAGGTGCGCACGGCGACGGTCGACGTCGACCTCGCGGACATCGCACGCCGCGCGACCGAGATCCTCGGGCCGCTCGGATTCTCCGATCGCGTGCTGCGGTCACAGCTCGACACGGCGCCGGTCACGGGTGACCCGGTGTTGCTCGAGCGTCTCGTGTCGAACCTGCTCGAGAACGCGGCACGACACAATCAACCCGGCGGCGAGATCGTCATCACGACCCGCCGCGACGGCACGCACGGCGTGTTGACCGTCGAGAACGACGGACCGAATGTGCCGCCGGCCGAGGTCGACGCGCTGTTCGACCGATTCCTGCGACGCACGCCCGCCGGTGGCGACGGACCGTCGGGCTTCGGGCTCGGCCTGGCGATCTCCGCGGCGGTGGTCCGTGCCCACGATGGTGAGATCGTCGCGGTGGCCAGGCCCCAGGGTGGGCTGTCGGTGACCGTGCGCCTCGCGCGCTGAATGGAAGATCCCGCTCGTTCACATCAGCGCACCGTCAAATTGTTGCGCTCGTTCACACGAGCG
>JAYTFP010000294.1:0-15054 GCA_043734285.1 Acidimicrobiaceae bacterium | reverse complement strand
ACCGTCGATCAGTTCAAAGGCGATGCGGTCGACAAGTTCGTCGAGTTCATCGGGGAACACACCAAGAACGCGAACCCCGAGAAGCTCAACGGGAAGCTCAAGACGGCGCTTGTCGTGAAGGACGTCCTCGACATGGGCGCCGCGCTCGACAAGCTCCTGACCGAGATCGACCGACTGGAGAAGTGCGCCAAAGACCCGGTCAACCCGTTGACTCAGAAGGCGTACAAGGACAAGCCCGGGGAGAAGCAGCGCATCCTCGATCTCATCGCCGGCGTACGCGCCGAGCTCAAGGGAAACGCGGTTGCCGGGGTCATCGGGACGATCAACCAGGCCGGCGCCGGGCTGATCAAGAGCGCTCCATGGTTGGGCTACATCGTCGGTCCGGGCACCGCGTGGGCTCTCGACAACTTCCAGCAGGTTGCCCAGGACCGAATGAACGAGCTGAGGAAGGGCATCAGCTCATGCGAGAAGGACCTCAAAGTCAACAACTTGGGCGTCACCGGGACGAAGTGCGGCGGCCCCGTCGGAGCGTGGAAACTCCACCTCGTGGCCTACGGCGCCCAATCCGGCGAGGGGGACATCGCGGTCACACTCGGAGAGGATGGCTCCGGTTCGTATGCGTTCACGGGCACAGCACACACCCCCTACGGCGACGCCGCGCTCCAGAGTTCGGGGGCTGCGCGCTACACCGCGACCGGCGACACATCCGGCATGCTCAACCTCGGCGTGCGGGGCACATTCCCGGTCACGGGCGGCATGTTCTGCAAGGACGGGACAGCGGTCGGCGGCTGACGCCGCGTCGGTTCCGACAAGGCCGCCCGGATTTTTTGTGCGGGAGGGGGGACTTGAACCCCCACATCCTTTCGGACACAGGAACCTGAATCCTGCGCGTCTGCCAATTCCGCCACTCCCGCAGAGTGAGCGAGGCGAGGATAGCCGACCGCTCCGAGTCGGCCTCAACCGGTTCATGGTTACCGGTAGTTTGTGAACCGATGGCCCTGAACGACATCGAACGACGACTCGAACGTGGCGTCGAGGGCTTCTTCGGACGGGTCTTCCGCTCGGGTGTGCGCCCCGTCGAACTCGGACGCAAGCTCGTGCGCGAGATGGATTCGAAGCGCACCGTCGGTGTCAACGGTCAGACGATGGTGCCCAACTCGTTCACCTTCGAAGTGAGCGACGACGACTACGAACAACTCGCCGACATGCTCAGCGCGCTGCGCCGCGAGCTCGGCGACCTCGCTCGATCACACGCCCGCGACGAGGGCTATCGCCTCGCCGGCCCGCTCGAGGTCGATGTCGTCGCGTCATCCGGCCGCCGCCCCGGGCTGGTGGCCCTCACGAGTCGGTTCCACTCGCCCGAACCAGGCGTGCCGATCGCCGCGCTCATCCTGCCCAACGGCGATCGAGTCCCTCTTGCCGACGCCATCGTCACGATCGGCCGCAACGCGGATTCGACGATCGTCCTCGGCGACCCCAATGCGAGCCGTCACCACGCCGAGATCCGCCCTCTCGGTGCCGGGTTCGTCGTCGTCGACCTCGGATCGACCAACGGCACACAGGTCAACGGCGCTCGCATCACCGAACACGTGCTCGCGCCCGGCGACGTCGTCACCTTCGGCAGCACTGTCCTCCGCTTCGAGCAGGACTGACCGTCGTGACCGACCAGCTGCTCACGATCCTCAAGGTCTGCCTGCTGATCCTGCTCTACCTGTTCTTCCTGCGCGTCCTGCGGGCCGTGTGGCGCGAGCTCGCCGATCCGCAGTTGGCCACGGCGGGGCCGCCGTCGGCGTCGGCGGCAAGCATTGCGTCGAAGGCCTCCGAGCCGCGGCGCGCGACGAAGAAGCGTCCGACGGCGCTGCTGGTCGCCGAACCCGAAGATCTCGCCGGCACCCGTTACCCACTCGATCGAACCCTGACCTTCGGCCGATCGACCGCTTGCAGCGTGGCGATCGAGGATTCGTTCCTCTCGCACACGCACGCACGCGTCGTCGACAACGGGTCGGGTTGGGCCGCCGAAGATCTCGCATCGACCAACGGCACCTACGTGAACCGTCGCAGGATCACCGAGCCGGTCATGTTGCGCAAAGGCGATCACCTCCAGATGGGCACCCTCGTGATGGAGGTGGTGTGATGCGGTTCACGGTCGGTTCAGCCTCCGACGTCGGACAACTCCGCACGCTCAACGAGGACAGCTGGTTCACCGGATCCGACCTGTTCGCTGTCGCCGACGGAATGGGCGGGCACCGTGGTGGTGAGGTTGCCTCGGCCGAGGCTCTCGACGCGCTGCGAGACGCGTTCCACGGAAGTGATCTCGACGAGCTCATGGCAGCGGTGCAATCGGCCAACCAGTCGGTGTTCGACAAGGCCCAGGCTGATCCCGAGCTCAGCGGCATGGGCACGACACTCTGTGCCGTCGCCCTCATCAGGGGCGAGTCGGGCCAGAGTCTCGGCGTCGTCAACGTCGGCGACTCGCGCGTCTATCTGCACAGCGGCGGACAGCTCACCCAGCTCTCCGAGGACCACAGCTTCGTCGAGGCATTGGTCCGCGACGGTCGCCTGACCCGTGCGCAGGCTGACGTCCATCCGCAGCGCAACGTGTTGACCCGTGCACTCGGCATCGAACCCGAGGTGCAGATCGATGCCTGGCTCGTCACCCCGCGTTCGGGCGACCGCTTCCTGTTGTGCAGTGACGGACTGTTCAACGAGATGTCCGACGACGAGTTGGCCGACGTCCTCGCGGCGAACTCCGACCCATCGGCGGCCGCGATCGAACTCGTCGCCCGCGCCAACGCGTCGGGTGGGCGCGACAACATCACCTGCGTGATCGTCGACGTCGAGGTGGATGGCGAATCCGGCGAGATGCCCGGCGACGTCACCGACGCCACCGAGCGCGTCAGCCGCCAGTTCGATCCGGCCGACGACCTCGCGGCGTTCGACGAAGAGCAGCTCTCGGCGGTCGCCGACGCAGCGGTCAGCGACGCGGTCGATGCCCTGCAACGCACGCCGGAGACGCGGGCTCCGCACTCGTCGCGCTGGCGTTCGGTGGTGTTCGTCGGTGCCGTCGTCGCAACGCTCGCGCTGGCGTTCGGCGCGATCACGTGGGCGGCGCGCAACACGTACTACGTCGGATTCGATCGCGGGCAGGTCGTCATCTACCAGGGACGACCCGGCGGACTTCTCTGGTTCGATCCGACTGTCAGTCAGCGCACCGGCATCAAGAAGGGCGACGTCGACCAGGCGCACTACGACGAGATCAACAAGGGCAAGGTCGAGTCGAGCCTCGCACAGGCGAAGGTCTACGTCGCCAACCTCCTCGGATCGCTCCCGCAAGTCGATCCCGTGACGGGCCAACCGACGACGTCGACGACGACGGTCACCACGACGGTCACCAAGACGGTCACCACGACGACGATCAGTGACTCGACGACGACAGCCGTCGTGTCAACGACTGCCGTCACCACCCCCGGCCCCTGACGTTGGCCGACATGGCGCGCACACGTCGACGGACCGAGCTGGGACTGATGGTGCTCGTCGGCCTCATCGTCGGCTCTGCGTACACGCTCGCGAGCCTGGGTCGAACCGCGTCGATACCCGCCGGCATCGGTCCATTCTTCGCGGTCGTCCTCGTGTTGTTCATCGCGGCGCATGTCGGCGTGCGCCGCTTCGCGCCGAACGCCGACCCGATGTTCCTGCCGATCGCGGTGCTGCTGAACGGTCTCGGTTACGTGGTCATCGCACGACTCGACGAACACCTCGCCAGCAAGCAAGCAGCGTGGACGACGGTCGGCGTCGTCGCGTTCCTGGTCACGCTCGCCGTCATCACCCGAGTGAGGATGCTCGAGCGGCTGCGCTACACGATCGGTCTGATCGGTGTGCTGCTGCTGCTCGTGCCGCTGGTGCCGGGCATCGGCGTGTCGCTGAACGGATCGAGAATCTGGATGCACGTCGGAGCGATCCGCGTGCAACCCGGTGAGTTCGCCAAGATCGCGCTGGCGATCTTCTTCGCCGCCTACCTCACCGAACGCCGCGAGCTGCTGTCGACCTCGACGCGAAAGGTCGGACCGCTGATGCTGCCCGACCCCAAGGACCTCGCACCCGTCGTCGTCGCGTGGGGCTTCTCACTGGTCGTCATCGTGTTCGAGAAAGACCTCGGATCGGCGCTGCTCTTCTTCGTGCTGTTCATGTCGATGGTCTGGATCGCGACCGAGCGGGCGTCATATCTCGCGATCGGGACCGGCCTGTTCTCGATCGGTGCGTACGGCAGTTGGCTCGCGTTCACCCACGTGCAGACGCGGGTGTCGATGTGGCTGAACCCGTGGAGCGATCCGTCGCGAAAGGGCTTCCAGATCATCCAGTCGTCGTACGCCTTCGCCTGGGGCGGCATCGGCGGCACGGGTCTGGGTCTGGGACTCGCGAAGAGCCTCCCCGAGAAGGAGAGCGACTTCATCTTCGCGATCATTGGCGAGGAGCTCGGGCTGTTCGGCGCGGCCGCGATCCTCTGCGCGTTCCTGTTGATCGTCGGCGGCGGCCTGCGGGTCGCGATGCGGCTCGAGGATCCCTTCTCGAAGCTGCTCGCGGCGGGGCTCACCACGATGCTCGGCTTCCAGTCGTTCGTCATCATGGGTGGGGTCACCCGCCTGCTCCCGCTCACCGGCGTGACCCTGCCGTTCATGTCGTACGGCGGCTCGTCGCTCGTGTCGAACTGGATCGTCATCGCGTTGCTGATGCGGCTGTCACACGAGTCGGTCACGCAGCACGCGCCTGCGTCGGACGGAGGCGAGTTGACGTCGGTCATCTCGGTCGCTCGATGAACCGGCCCATCCGCAAGGTCGGCATCGCGTTGATGTGCTGCTATCTCGCGCTCTTCGTGAAGCTCAACCTGCTCCAGGTCGTGCAGGCGCCGGCCCTCAGCTCGCGTCCCGACAACAGCCGGAAGGCGACCCGCGACTTCAACGAGGCCCGCGGCGACATCGTCACCGCCGACGGCAAGGTCGTCGCCCACTCGGTCGAGACGAAGGGCCAGTTCCGCTACCAGCGCACCTATCCCGCCGGCGATCTGTACGCGCACATCGGCGGTTCGTTCTCGTTCACGTTCGGCAGCGACGGTGTCGAGCACGAGTACAGCGACGAGCTCTCCGGTCACACGGCGGCGTTCCAGATCAAGGGCTTCACCAATCCGTTCGTCGAGAACTCGAACGTCGGCACGGTCGCGCTCACTGTGCGTTCCGACGTGCAGCAGGCGGCCAAGGACGCGCTCGGTACGCGCAAGGGCTCGGTGGTGGTGATCGACCCCCGCACCGGCGAGATCCTCGCGATGTGGTCGTTCCCCTCGTTCGACCCGAACGCGATCTCGACCAACGACCAGAAGAAGGCACGCGACGCGCGCACCTTCATGAACGCGCTGCCTGACAAACCACAGTTGTCGAGGGCATACCGCGAACGCTTCTTCCCCGGCTCGACGTTCAAGGTCGTCACCGCATCGGCGGGCCTGATGTCGGGCAAGGTGACCGAGACCCAGCCGACCTATCCGCGTCTCAGCGCGTTCACGCCACCGTTGACGACCAAGTCGATCTCGAACTTCGGCAGCGAGACCTGCGGCGGCACGCTGTTCGACCTGCTGAAAGTGTCGTGCAACAGCGCGTTCGCACAGATGGGTTCGCTGACGATCGGACCGGGCCCGATGGTCGAGCGCGCCCAAGCGTTCGGCTTCAACGAGGCGCCGCCGATCGACCTTCCGCAGGCTGCGGCCTCGCTGTTTCCCTCCGACTACGGCAAGCGTCTGCGGGCAGGGCCGAATCCCGGCGACGCCGACGTGTTCGAGAACACGCCGCTGCTCGCGCAGGCGTCGATCGGACAGGGTGACGTGTCGGCGACACCGCTCGAGATGGCCCTCGTCGCCAGCGCCATTGCGAACGGTGGATCGATCATGCGCCCGCACGTGATGTCGGAGATCCGCGACAGCAACGGAGGGGTCGTCGAGCACTTCCAGGACAGTGTCTGGCAGCAGGCGATCACCGCCGAGACCGCAACGACGATGCGCACCGCGATGGAGGGCGTCGTCAGCGGTGGCACCGCGACAGGCCTCGCGATCCCCGGCTTCGAGGTCGGCGGCAAGACGGGCACGGCTCAGTTGGGCACGACCCCCGCGAAGAGCCACGCCTGGATCATCGGATTCGCCGGCGACCCCGGCAAGGCGTCGCGCGTCGCGGTGGCCGTGATCGTCGAGGGTCAGGAGGGAGCGAGCGAGCAGACGGGCGGCAAGGTTGCGGCTCCGATCGCCCGCCGCGTCCTCCAGGTCGCATTGGCCGCTCACTAGTGTGAGGCACGCATGACATCCTCGGACATCTCTGGGTCTTCCGGACCCACCGTTCTCGGCGGGCGCTACGAAATCCATCGACTGCTTGCCAGAGGGGGAATGGCCGAGGTGTTCCTGGCTCGCGATTCGGCGCTCGATCGGCCCGTCGCGGTCAAGGTGCTGTTCGCCGAATTCGCCACCGACCCGGCGTTCGTCGAGCGATTCCGCCGCGAGGCGCAGGCCGCAGCGAACCTGACGCACCCCAACATCGTGGGGGTCTACGACTGGGGCGCGCAGGACGGCACGTATTACATCGTCATGGAATACGTCGACGGCGAGTCGCTCGCGCAGATCACGCACAGCGCTGGTCCGCTTCAGGCGCGCCGCGCCGCCGAGATCGCCTTCGAAGTCGCGGGTGGACTCGGTTACGCGCACCAGCGCGGCGTCGTGCACCGCGACGTCAAGCCCGGCAACGTTCTCATCTCGTCGTCGGGCGTCGCCAAGGTCACCGACTTCGGTATCGCCCGAGCGCTGTCGTCGCCGGCCGACGACCTCACACAGGCCGGCTCGGTCATGGGAACGGCGTCGTACTTCTCGCCCGAGCAGGCGCAGGGATTTGCGGTCGATGCGCGCAGCGACCTCTACTCGCTCGGCGTGGTGCTCTTCGAACTCGTCACCGGACGGCCACCGTTCGTCGGCGACTCGCCCGTTGCGATCGCTTACAAGCACGTGCAGGAGCGCCCGCCGCGCCCGTCCGACGTCGTCTCGGGCGTGCCGGCTGGCCTCGAGGCAGTGATCCTCAAGCTGCTGTCGAAGGATCCCGCCAACCGCTATCTGTCGGCCGACGATCTCCGCGCCGACCTGCGACGGTTCCTCGACGGACAACGCACGATCGCCGAGCAGCCGGTCGCGGCGCCGGTCAGCAACGCGACGGTCGCGAACGCCGCGGTCGCCGGCGCCGCGGTCGCGGGCGCCGAATCGATGACGACCCGTGTCGCCAAGGCGTTGCCCCCGACGCCGCCACCCGTCGACGAACGCAAGGACCGCACCGGACTGTTCATCGGCATCGCGCTCGTGCTGGTCCTGGCGCTTGCCGGCCTCGCGTTCTGGCTGGTTCGCAGCCTGCAGGACGAGAAGTCCGCGGCCGAGCAGGTCTCGGTGCCGACCGTTGCCCTCGGCACCCCCGTCGACCAGGCGAAGACGGCGATCGAGAACGCCGGGCTGGTCGCCAACGAGTCCGACGAATGGTCCGACGCGTCGACGAAGGGCACGGTGTTCGGGCAAGACCCGGCCGCCGGCACCAAGCTCGCCAAGGGTGACGCGGTCACCCTGAAGGTCAGCAAGGGGCCGACGAAGACATCGATCCCGAAGGTGAAGAACCTCACGGTCGATGCCGCCACGCAACTGCTGAGCGGGCTCGGATTCATCGTCTCGACCGAGGAGGTCGAGTCAGATCTCCCTCCGGGGACCGTCGTCGACTCCGACCCGAAGGAGAAGACGGTCTTCACCTCAGGCGGCCCGGTGAAGCTCACCGTGTCGAAGGGCAAGGACCTTGTGACCGTGCCCACGGTTGCCGGTGACGATCTCGTGACGGCGAAGTCGAAGCTCACCGACGCAAGGCTGGGCTTCGGCGGAACCCGCAACCAGGCGTCCGCGACGGTCGCTGTCGGCAGCATCGTGGGATCCGACCCGTCAGGTCAGGTGAAGAGCGGCACGAGCATCACGCTGCTCGTGTCGACCGGACCCGAGAAGATCAAGATGCCGAACGTGATCGGCCAGACCGAAGACGCGGCGCGGGCTGCGCTCACCGCCAAGGGCCTCGAGGTGGGTGACACGACGACGAAGTCGTTGCCCGCGGGTGACCCGAACGACGGACGGGTGACCGCCACATCGGTGACCGCCGGCACGATGGTCGACGCCGGCACGATCGTGAACCTGACCGTGGGTGTGGCGGCGAAGACGTCGACCACCGTCGCGTCGAGCACCACGACCATCGCCTCGCCGTGACCTCGCCGACGGTCCGACGCCTGCCGGGGCGCACGGGCACCGTGCCCGTCGCCGGGTTCCTCGCGTTCACGTTGTTCGTCGTGCTGCTCCTCGGTTACTCGCCGACGCTCAACCCGCTCGACATGCTCCTCGGCGACATCGGCGCGGTGCAGATGCCGAAGATCGTCGGGCTGACGCAGACCAAGTCACTCGTCGAACTCGAGAAGAAGCACCTGCACGGCAAGGTGACCTTCGGCTTCTCATCGACCTACGGCCGCGGGATCGTGATGGAGCAGCACCCGGCCGCCGGCGATCCGCTCGATCGCGGTGGCACCGCGCGTGTCGTGGTGAGTCGCGGGGCGGGTCAGGTCTTGCTCCCCGACCTCAGCGGAGTTGCCGAGAAGGACGCGCAGCACCGACTCGAGCAGTCCAACCTCACGGTCAAGATCGACCGGGTCAACGACGAGTCGGCCGAGGTCGGCAAGGTCTTCAGCCAGGAGCCGGCGGCGGGAACCGTCGTGATCGGTGGATCGAAGGTCGAACTCCGCGTGTCGCTCGGGCCGGCAACGCGCACGGTGCCCGACGTCGCCGGTCTGCCGGTGGAGGGCGCCGCATTCGTGTTGGGCAAGGCCGGTTTCACCATCGGCAACATCACTCGCAGCGACAATCCGCTCGTCGTGCGCGACGCGGTGATCGGCACCGATCCGCCCGCGAAGGCGTCCGCGAGCCGTGACGCGCCGATCAGCCTGATCGTCTCGGACGGTCGCCCGCCCGTCGCGGTGCCCGGTGTCACCGGGATCGCGAAGGATGCCGCGTCGCTGCAGCTCGGAAAGCTCGGCTTCGTCATCGGCGAGGTGACCCAGACGGGCCCGGTCGGCGATCCGCTCGACGGCACCGTGATGGCGCAGATCCCCGACCCGGGCACGATGTTGCGACCCGGCGATGTCGTGTCGATCACCGTCCGCCGCGCGAGTAAGCCGCCACCGCCGACAGCCGCCCCGACGACCGCGCCTGCTGCGACGACGCCGCCTGCGACGTCACCTCCCGCGACGTCACCTCCCGCGACCACGCCGCCGGTCACGACTGCGCCGAAGCCGCCCACGACCAAGGCGCCGGGCACGTGAGCGACGAGCCGGTCACCCCGTCCACCCCGCGCCAACGGGTCGTCGCGATGATCGAGTCGCGCGCCTCCGCGGTCGGACGGTTCGAGCTCACCGACGCGCGCCTGGTGCGCGGTCGAACCATTGCGGTGATCGCCGCGACGGTCATCGGAATGGTGCTGGCACTGTTCGCCTTCGTCGACAACTTCTCGGGCGCCGGCGACGTCGTCCTGCCTCGAATCGAGGTGCCGTCGGTGAAGGGCTTCGACCTTGCCGCGACGCACAAGACGCTCGAGGACCTCGGCTTCGTCGTCGACGTGAAGTTCCAGCCGAACGAGGTCGTCCCCAAGGGCCAGGTGTTCACGCAGGAGCCGCCGTCACGCGCCAAGGCCGAACAGGGTTCGATCATCAGCGTGCTCGCCAGCGACGGCCCGGTCGGCGTGACCGCTCCCAACGTGGTGGGCCAGCAGGTCGCCGACGCGACCTTGAGCCTGCAGGCCTCGGGGATCCGCGTCGAGGTCACCGCGGTGACCGACGAGCAGGTCCGCTCGGGCGAGGTGATCCGCACGGCGCCGTCGCCGGGCCAGCGTGTCATCGACGCGACTCTGCACCTGCAGGTGTCGAGCGGCCCCGCGCCGCGCATCGTTCCGCAGGTGATCGGTAAGCCGATCGAGGTCGCGCTGGCGGCCCTCGGCCATGACGGTCTCAACATCGGCGACATCCAACGGACCTTCCGTGCCGACCTCGCGCCGGGAACGGTGTTCGGCGTCGATCCGCCCGCGGGGACCGGCCTGCCTCGCAACACACCCGTCTCTCTCCAGGTCGCCGGACCCGAGGTGACGGTTCTCGTGCCCTACCTCGTCGCGTTGCGACAGACCAGCGCCGCGGCCGTGCTCCGCACCGCGGGCCTGGCGATGACGGTCGTCACGACGCCGGTGGCCGGGGGAGACCCGAACGACGGCAAGGTGATCGCGCAGGGATTCGCGCCGCAGACGAAGGTGAAGGCCGGCACCGCGGTCGAGGTGACCGTCGCGGTCGCCGCCGGCGTGCCGCAGACGACGCCACCCGGCGGCTGACTCGAACTCGGCCGACCGAGCTCAGTCGAGCTGGTTCAGGAAGTTGCGGATCATGTCCTGCCCGCCACTGGTGAGGATCGACTCGGGATGGAACTGCACGCCCTCGGCCATCAGCTCGCGGTGACGCAGACCCATGATGAGACCGTCGTCGGTCTCGGCGGTGATCTCGAGTTCGGCCGGAAGCGTGGCGCGGTCGACGATCAGCGAGTGGTAGCGCGTCGCTTCGAGCGGGCTCGGGAGACCGGCGAAGACGCCGGTGCCGTCGTGGCGGATCAGCGACGTCTTACCGTGCACGATCTCGGGCGCGCGGACGACCTGACCGCCGAACACCTGACCCATGCACTGCAGACCGAGGCAGACGCCGAACACCGGCACGCGCGACGACCACTTCTCGATCAGGACGTTCGACAGTCCCGCGTCTTCGGGTCGTCCCGGACCGGGGCTGATCAGGATGCCGTCGGGAGCGAGACGCTCGACATCGTCGAGGGTGATGGCGTCGTGGCGCTCGACGATCGGGTCGGCCCCCAGCTCTCCGAGGTACTGCACGAGGTTGTAGACGAACGAGTCGTAGTTGTCGATGACCAGGACGCGGCTCACGGCGTCGATCGTACTGTTCGTCCCGGCTCGCCCCGACGCCCTATCCTGGGCGGCCATGGCACGTCCCGAGAAGCGCAGGATCGAGGGCGGCAAGCCCGTTTCGACGAACGGCCGCGTCACGCCGAAGAAGGGTTCGGTGACCGCGTCGACTTCGAATCACTCGACCCCGGCGGCCTCGAGCCGCTACACCCCGCCGGTCGCGAACTCGCAGTACATGCCGAGCCCGATGTGGGTCCCGATCATGATGTTCACGCTCTTCGGCGCCGGGCTGCTGTGCATCTTCTTGAACTACACGGGCACCCTGCCGAGCGCTCCGTCCGGCTGGTATCTGCTGGGCGGGCTCGGTGCGATCCTGGCCGGGATCATCACTTCGACGCAGCTTCGTTAGCGCCGCCGGCTCGCCGGTCTGCTCCCCAGACTCATCCACAGGGTGTGGATGAGAATGCATGAAGGTTGTGAAACCTACCGAAGTGCGTCAGCGCTCAATGGTTGCAGGGTCGTCACTCGATGACGGGCGCGACCAGATCCATGTCTTCGAGGCAGTGACGGGGCGGTTCGGGGTCTTCTGAGGGGGCGGCCGTCATCTTGACCTCGGCACCGCAGATGCTGCACCGGTAGGTGAGCTTGACCTTGCGCAGGGTGCCTGATTCGGGTGGTTCCGGAACCGGCTCGGCCAGTCCTCGGATCATGGTGAATCCCATACGGATCACCACGACGATCACCACGGCGGCGGTCAGCGACTTGAGGATCGACGCGCGGGGGAAGGCGAGGCTCACCAGCACCGTCGCGACCGCGACGACGGCGAGCATCACCAGGGTCGACCGCTTGATCGTCACCCCGGCAGTTTCGCAGGTTCGCTCGACGGCGAGATTCAGCTGCGTCAGCCCAAGCGTTCGATGATCGTCGCGTTGGCGAGTCCGCCGCCTTCACACATCGTCTGGAGGCCGTAGCGCCCGCTGGTGCGCTCGAGTTCGTTGAGCAGCGTGCCGAGCAGCTTCGCGCCCGAGCAGCCGAGCGGATGACCCAGCGCGATCGCGCCGCCGTTGACGTTCGTCTTCGACAGGTCGGCGCCGAGCTCCTTCGCCCAGGCGAGCACGACCGAAGCGAAGGCCTCGTTCACCTCGAAGAGATCGATGTCGTCGAGCGAGAGCCCCGACTTGGCGAGCGCCTTCTGCGTCGAGGGGATCGGTCCGGTCAGCATCGTGACGGGATCGACGCCGGCGAGGGCGAACGTGTGGAACCGCGCACGGGGCGTGAGCCCGAGTTCGGCGGCCTTCTCCTCGCTCATGATGAGCACGGCTGACGCGCCGTCGGTGATCTGGCTCGAGTTGCCGGCGGTCACCTTGCCGTCGGGCTTGAAGGCGGGCTTGAGTGCGGCGAGCGACGTGGGTGTCGTGTCGGGTCGGATGCCCTCGTCGGCGGTCAACATCAGGTCGCTGGTGGTGATCGCGCCGGTCTCCTTGTCACGGTGGCGCTGTTGCACCGCGATGATCTCGTTCTCGAAGCGCCCTTCCTTCGTCGCGATCGCGGCGCGTCGCTGTGACTCGGCGCCGAACGCGTCGAGGTCTTCGCGCGAGAGGTCCCACTGGTCAGCGATCATCTCGGCCGAGATGCCCTGGCCGACGAGGCCGCCACGCTCGGCGTAGCGAAGACCGACCATGTCGCCGAACGGGAAGCCGGTCCGCTTCATGTCGCCGATCGATGCGCCCATGGGGACGAGGCTCATCACCTCGACGCCCGCGGCGATGGCGATGTCGTACGCGCCGGCGATCACGCCCTGCGCGGCGAAGTGTGCGGCTTGCTGCGACGAGCCGCACTGGCGATCGATCGTGGTCGCGGGGACCGACTCGGGAAAGCCGGCGCCGAGCACCGCGTTGCGGCCGACGTTCAGCGCCTGCGCGCCGACCTGGCTCACGCACCCCATGATGACGTCGTCGACGAGCGCGGGGTCGAGGTTGCTGCGCTCGACGATGGCCTTCAGCGCCTCAGCCGCGAGGTCGGCGGGATGCCATCCCGACAGGGCTCCGTTGCGTTTGCCGCCGGCAGTGCGAACGGCATCGACAATGACTGCTGTGGTCATGCTGTCTCCTCGACATCAGGGGTCGACGAAAAACTAGACCGATCGGTCAAGATTCTCAACCGGGGACGGTCGACCCCCTCTCGCAGGGCCCATCGCGGCGCAGATGCCGCCCGGATACGATGCGCCATGCCGCGGAGGTCGCCGGCGCGAAGGGGGATCGATGTCCACGTTCACCGATGAGCAGATCCACGCACAGGTCGAGGGTCAGACCATTGCCTCCGAGTTCCTGCGCACGGTCGACGAGCACGGCTCGTCGGTCGCGCTGCGATGGATGGAGGGCGACGACTGGGCCGAGATGACGTTCGACGAGCAGGCTGAGCGCGTTGCGCGGATGGCCGGCGCGCTCGCCGATCTGGGTGTGGGCGAGGGCGATCGCGTCGTGCTGATGATGCGCAACATCTGGCAGTTCCACGTCACCGATCTCGCGGTGATCTTTTGCGGTGCGACACCCGTGTCGATCTACAACTCGTCGTCGCCCGAGCAGGTGGCCTACCTCGCCGGCCACTGCGACGCGAAAGTCGCGATCGTCGAGGACGACGGCTTCCTGGCGCGATTCACCGCGGCCGCCGACGAGCTGCCGGCGCTCGAGAGGATCGCGATCATCCATCCGACCGAGATCACACGCGCCGACGTCCTGCACTGGGACGACCTCATCGCGCACGAACCCGTCGACCTGGCCGCCGCCGCGAAGCTCGTGACACCCGACCAGATCGCCACGATCATCTACACGTCGGGCACGACGGGCAATCCCAAGGGCGTCGTCCTCGACCACCGCAACGTGGCGTGGACGGTCAGGTCGTTGCGTCACGCGTTCGAGACCGAGACGTTCGCGGGGCAGCGCGTCGTGTCGTACCTGCCGATGGCGCACATCGCCGAGCGCGCGACGAGCCACTACGGCGGCGCGATGAACGGCTACGAAGTGACCTGTTGCCCCGAGCCGACGCAGTTCGCGGCGTACGCGCGTGAGGTGCACCCGAACATCGTCTTCGGCGTGCCGCGCATCTGGGAGAAGATCTTCGCCGCGGTCAACGCCGCGCTGGCGGCCGACCCAGAGAAGAAGCAGAAGGTCGACGAGGCGGTCGACGCGGCGATCCCGATCGTCGATGCGATCGCGTGGGGCCGGGCAACGCCCGAGCAGCTCGAGACCTACAAGTTCCTCGACGCGGTGGCATTCGCGCAGATCCGGGCGTTGATCGGCCTCGACGCCGTCGAGCTCGCGGTCACGGGTGCGGCGCCCATCCCGGCCGAGATGATCCAGTGGTTCCGCGCCATCGGCGTGCCGCTCGCGGAGATCTACGGGATGAGCGAGTCGTCCGGTCCGTTGACGTTCGCGGCGCGTCGGGTGATCGCCGGCTCGGTCGGCCCCGCGATCCCCGGTCTCGAGGTCGCGCTCGCCGAGGACGGCGAGGTGATCTGCCGCGGCGGCAACGTGTTCCGTGGCTACCTCAACGAGCCGGAGAAGACCGCTGAGGCGCTCGATGCCGACGGTTGGCTGCACACCGGCGACATCGGCGAGTTCGACGACATCGGCTACCTGCGCATCGTCGACCGCAAGAAGGAACTGATCATCACCGCCGG
Source organism: Acidimicrobiaceae bacterium (assembly GCA_043734285.1). GTDB lineage: Bacteria > Actinomycetota > Acidimicrobiia > Acidimicrobiales > Microtrichaceae > JAYTFP01. The sequence continues at coordinate 339 of JAYTFP010000294.1, read as the reverse complement.
CGGCAAGAACATCAGCCCCGCGAATCTCGAGGCCGCGTTGAAGAACATCCCGCTCGTCGGCCAGGCCTGCGCGATCGGCGACAACCGCCCGTTCGTCGCCGCGCTCGTGGTGCTCGATCCCGAGGTCGCCTCGGTGTGGGCCGCCCAGCACGGGCTCGGCGACAAGTCGTTGAGCGAGCTGGCCGACGAGCCGGCCGTGATCGACGAGATCAACCGCGGACTCGAGGTCGTCATGGCCAAGTTCAACAACGCCGAGCGCGTCAAGAAGGTCAAGGTCCTCGGTGAGGAGTGGCTGCCCGACAGCGAGATCCTCACCCCGACCTCGAAGCTCAAGCGTCG
>JAYTFP010000293.1:0-4541 GCA_043734285.1 Acidimicrobiaceae bacterium | reverse complement strand
GTGATCGAGGTGAGCCTGGCGTTCTGGCAGCGGCGCGTCATCATGTGGCCCGCCAGCGGTCTGCTGACCGGCAACGGCGTCGCCTTCATCTTGCGAGTGCCCGGCACCAATCACGGCGAGTGGTGGAGCATGCGCGGCGCGCACATCTTCATCGCGGTCGCGGCGATCTCGGTGTTGTCGAAGCACGTGGTGCAGTTCAAGGGCCGCCACCTGTTCAACCCGTCGAACATCGGGTTGGTGCTGTGCTTCCTCATCCTCGGCTCGCGCTACGCCGACCCGCAGGACCTGTGGTGGGGCCCGCTGTCGCCGGGTCTCGCCGCGGCACTCGCCGTGATCTTCGTCGGAGGCGCGGTGGTCACGGCTCGCCAGCATCTGCTGCCGGTCGCACTCGCGTTCTTCGTGACGTTCACCTCGGGTGCGGCGATCCTCGCTGCCCGCGACCACTGCGTGAGCGCGCGGTGGAAGGTCGGCCCCGTGTGCGGCGGCTCGTACTGGTGGGTGCTGGTGTCGTCGCCCGAGATTCTCGTGTTCCTCTTCTTCATGATCACCGACCCCCGAACGATCCCCTTGGGGCGAGTCGGGCGTGTCGTGCACGGCGCCGCGGTCGGCGTCGTGGCGGTGCTGCTGATCGCGCCGCAGACGACCGAGTTCGCGACGAAGGTGGCGATCCTCACCGCACTCGTGATCGTGTGCGCGTTCCGGCCGCTTTTGGACCGGCTCGCGCCCGCCGCCGGGTCGGCGCGTGACGGCCTCCGGTCGGTGTTGCGCACGAGCCGCGCCGGCACGCCTGCGCTGGTTCGGCGCTCGCTGGTCGTCGGCGGGGGGGCCGGCCTGTTCGCGGTCGCGGTGCTCGCCGTCGGTCTCACCGCGGGACGTCCGGTGACGCCGTCGGTCATCGTCTCGACCGGAGCGCTCGCTGACCGGCCCAAGCTCGACATCGAGACGGGCGCGGTCCCGAAGGTAACCATCGACGCGTCGGCGACTCGGGTGCAACCGCCGCTTCGCGACGCGACCGCGCAGCAGATGGGGCACGACCTCGTCGAGAGCTTGCGGATCGAGTCGGACGCGATCCGACAGAGCGATTTCCACTTGCTCGCCACTGCGGTCACGAGTCCACGGCTCGACGCCGACCGCACCGCCATGTCAGGAACCGCGCGCGGAACTGCGGGCGATGAATTCCACTTCGAACGGATGGCGGTGGTGCTGTTGCGCGACCCCGCCCGACCGCAAGCGCCGCCAACGCTCGGCATCAAGTCGCAGGGCACGGTGCGGCGGAAGTCGACGGGTTCACCCGTGCCGTTCGCCGCGTCGTTCGTGTTGGTCGACGGCGGGGGCACGTTCCTCGTCGCCGATGAACTGGCCCGATAGACGCGCGTCGCGCCACTCACGCGAACGGAAGTAGACGTCGCGGTGACTGCGATGGTGCGAGCCGTCTCCCGACCAGCGCCACGAGACCGAGATGCGCGGACCGACGGGCCGCGTCACCTTGGGCACAGCGTGCTCCCAATCGGCCTGACACCGCCCGCCCATCACGATCAGGTCGCCCGAACCCGGCGCGACGTCGATCGACAGGCCGCCTCCGAACGGACGCAGACGGAACGGCCGGCCCGCCCCCAGCGTCAGGATGGCGACGACCGTTCGTTGCGGATCGCGCAGCTCGCGGTCGCGGTGATAGGCGACGCTGTCGTGGCCGTCGCGGTAGTAGTTGAGGACGGCGCCGCCGAGCCGGATGCGGTAGTGCCGCTCGATCGCCGTACGAGCGTCGGCGAGCAACGGATGCGGGTCGCCCTCGCCCGTTCGCCACCAGCGGCTGAGCCGCGGATCGTCGACCACGCGGTCGTACATTCGCCGACGGCCGGTGCGCCAGTCGGTCGAGACGATGAGCTCGTCGAGCACGTCGTCGGCGCCGCCGAGGAGACCGCGGGCCACGTCGACCCACGATGTGTCGTCGAGGTCGCGCCGCTCGAATCGCACGGTGTCGTCGATGCCGGCGGGCCCGGCGGCGAGGAGGTTGAGCTGCACGAGAACGAAGTGTATCGAACAGGTGTTCGTCCCGCCGGAATTGTTGCTAGGATGCCGGTCGTGGTCGACCAGATCGTCATTCGGGGCGCCAAAGAGCACAACCTCAAGAACGTGTCGCTCGAGTTGCCCCGTGAACGCCTGATCGTGTTCACCGGACTGTCGGGGTCGGGAAAGTCGTCGCTGGCGTTCGACACGATCTATGCCGAGGGCCAGCGTCGCTACGTCGAATCGCTGTCGGCCTACGCCCGTCAGTTCCTCGGCCAGATGGACAAGCCCGATGTCGAGTTCATCGAGGGCCTCTCACCGGCCATCTCGATCGATCAGAAGTCGGCGTCGCGCAACCCGCGTTCGACGGTCGGCACGGTCACCGAGGTCTACGACTACCTCCGCCTGCTGTACGCCCGGGTCGGTGTCCCGCACGATCCCGAGACCGGTGAAGCCCTCGTTCGCCAGACCCCGCAGCAGATCGTCGACAAGGTGTTGCGGCTCGACATGGGCACGCGGTTCCAGGTCCTGGCGCCGGTCGTCCGCGGCCGCAAGGGCACCTACGAGCAGCTCTTCGCCGACTACGCGAAAGACGGTTTTGCGCGGGTGCGTGTCGACGGCGTTGTCCACGAGCTGGCCGACATCACCGGCGAGAACAGCGCCACCCTCGACCTCGCCCGCTACGAGACGCACGACATCGACGTCATCGTCGACCGGCTCGTGTTGAAAGACGGCATCGAACGCCGGTTGACCGAGTCGATGGAGACGGCCCTCAACCTGGCCGAAGGGGTTGCCCAGATCGAGCTGCTCCCCAAGGGCGGCGATCCCGAGCTGCTCACCTTCTCCGAGCACCTCTCGCGTCCGTCCGACGGCAAGAGCTTCGAAGAACTCGCGCCGCGCAACTTCTCGTTCAACTCGCCGTACGGCTACTGCACCGCATGTCAGGGCCTCGGCATGATGTACGAGGTCGACCCCGAGCTGGTCGTGCCGAACCCCGAGCTGTCGATCGCGGAGGGTGCGATCGCTCCGTGGGCCGGCGGGCACGCGAAGTACTTCCACCGTCTGCTCGAGTCGACCTGCGAGCAGTACGACGTGCCCGCGAACGACGCGTGGCAATCGCTCACGAAGAAGCAACAGCAGTTGATGCTGTACGGCGACAACGACAACCGCGTCGAGGTGAAGTTCCGCAACCGCTACGGCCGAACGCGCACCTACTCGGCGAAGTACGAAGGCGTGATTCCATACCTGCAGCGGCGGCACACCGAAGCCGAGACCGACTCGACCCGTGAGCAGGTCGAGGGCTACATGCGCGAGGTGCCGTGCCACACGTGCGGGGGCGCGCGGCTCAATCCGTACACGCTCTCCGTCACCGTCGCGGGCCACAACATCTACGAGCTGTGCAGCCTGCCGATCGCCGATGCCGCCGATCTGGTGCGCACGCTCGACCTCGACGAGCGCGACACGAAGATTGCCGAGCGGGTCATCAAAGAGATCGACGCCCGGCTCAAGTTCTTGTGCGACGTCGGGCTCGACTACCTCAACCTGCATCGCTCCGCGGCCACGTTGTCGGGCGGCGAGGCGCAGCGCATCCGCCTCGCCTCGCAGATCGGATCGGGTCTGGTCGGCGTGCTCTACGTGCTCGACGAACCGTCGATCGGATTGCACCAGCGCGACAACCACAAGCTCATCGAGACGCTGTTCCACCTGCGCGACATCGGTAACACCGTGCTCGTGGTCGAGCACGACGAAGACACCATCAAGATCGCCGATTTCGTCGTCGACATCGGGCCTGGTGCGGGTGAACACGGCGGCGAGGTCGTGCATGCGGGCTCCGTCGCCGGGCTCCTCAAGAACAAGAAGTCGGTGACCGGTCAGTACCTCTCCGGCAAGAAGAAGATCCCGGTCCCGAGTCTGCGGCGCGAGCCGGGCGACGAATGGGTCAGCATCAAGGGCGCCCGCGAGCACAATCTGGCCAACATCGACGTCGACATCCCGCTCGGATGTTTCGTCGCCGTGACCGGCGTGTCGGGGTCGGGCAAGTCGACGCTCATCAACGACATCCTCCTGCGCGCGTTGATGCAGCAGATCTACGGATCGAAGGTGCCGCCGGGTCTGCACCGACGCATCGACGGCATCGAGCATCTCGACAAGGTCATCAACATCGACCAGTCGCCGATCGGTCGAACGCCGCGCTCGAACCCAGCCACCTACACCGGCGTGTTCGACCACGTGCGCAAGTTGTTCGCGCAGACGAACGAGGCGAAGGTGCGCGGCTACCTGCCCGGCCGCTTCAGCTTCAACGTGAAGGGCGGGCGCTGCGAGGCGTGCGCCGGCGACGGCACGATCAAGATCGAGATGCACTTCCTTCCAGACGTCTACGTGCCGTGCGAGGTGTGCAAGGGCGCGAGGTACAACCGCGACACCCTCGACATCCACTTCAAGGGCCTGACGATCGCCGATGTGTTGAACCTTCCGTGCGCCGACGCGCCCACACCACCATTCGCGGTCGAACGGCCGACGATTCCGCAACAGCG
>JAYTFP010000292.1:0-7849 GCA_043734285.1 Acidimicrobiaceae bacterium | reverse complement strand
TCGATCAGATCGTGATCGGCGATGCCGAACGACAGCAGGCGGTCGATGTAGGGGTCGACGTCGACGTCGCCCGACCAGTTCCATGCCCGCATCTGGTTGCGGCTGCGGCGGCCGAGGGTGCCGCGGACGAACTCGAATGGTTCGACCTCGAGACGTACGACGGGCTCGTCGCCGCTCTGGTTCTCGTGATCGCCGACTCGGATGGCGATCGGGTCGAGGCCGGCGCGGCGCACGGAGATGCAGCTCACCTTCACCACGAGCGGCGTCACGCTGGCGAGCAGCTCGACGTCGTGGCCGCCGGGCCGGCCCAGCAGCGCGCGCAGATCCTGCTCGTGCGACCAGCCGTCGATGAACAACCGCGGGTCCATCGCGCCGTCGAGGTCATCGATGAGCTGGTCGATCCGCGGGCCCAGTGACGTCCACTCGTCGACGACGTCGCCCAGCGCGAGGTGACGTCGAGCGTCAACCTGCGCCGCGGTCCACGGATCGCTGGTCACGCCCTCGAGGTTGCCGGTGAGGATGTCGGCATTCGAGCCGGCCAGGTGGGCGTAGACGTCCTTGACCGTCCACAGTGGCGTCGCCGGCACGATCGTCGCGGCCGTGGCGTCATCGATCGTCGCGGCGATGTCGACCATTCGCTCACGGATCTGGCGGTACGGATCGGAATGGGCCATGGATCGTCACGCTACCCTCGCGCTGCGATCCGAACAGTGGGAGGAACCGTCGTGAACGAGCCGACGATCGAGGACTACTACGTCGAGGACCGCGTGTTCGCGCCGACGCCGGCGTTCGTCGCGTCGGCGACGGTCGGCGACCGATCGCTGTACGACGAGGCCGACGCCGACTACGAGGCGTTCTGGGCGCGCCAGGCGCGGCAGTTCGTGACCTGGTTCGACGACTTCCACACCACACTCGAATGGAATCTGCCGTTCGCGAAGTGGTTCATCGGCGGCACCCTCAACGTGTCCTACAACTGCCTCGACCGCCACATCGAGGCGGGCAAGGGTGCGAAGGTCGCGATTCACTGGGAGGGCGAGCCGGGCGACACCCGCACGATCACCTACGGCGAACTGCTCGACGACGTCTCGCGTTTCGCCAACGCGTTGCTCGAGCTCGGCGTGCGGCGCGGCGATCGCGTCGCGATCTACATGCCGATGATCCCCGAGCTGCCGATGGCGATGCTGGCGTGCACCCGCATCGGCGCGGCGCACTCGGTGATCTTCGGCGGCTTCAGCCCCGACTCGATCACCGACCGCGTGAACGATGCCGCCGCGGTCTGCGTGATCACCGCCGACGCTGGCTACCGGCGTGGCGCGCCAAGCGCACTCAAGGTGCATGTCGACACCGCACTCGCCGACTGCGACACGGTGCACAGCGTGGTCGTCGTCAACCGTTGCGACAGCGACGTCGAGATGCTCGACGGTCGCGATCACTGGTACCACGACCTCGTCGCCACGGCCTCGGCCGAATGTCCTCCCGAGCACATGGACTCCGAGGACCTGCTCTACCTCCTCTACACCTCCGGCACGACGGCGAAGCCGAAGGGCATCATGCACACGACCGGTGGCTACCTCACCCAGGTCGCGATGACCCATCACCACGTCTTCGACCTCAAGCCCGAGACCGATGTCTACTGGTGTGCGGCCGACTGCGGATGGGTGACAGGGCACAGCTACATCGTCTACGGGCCGCTCTGCAACGGCGCGACGTGGGTGATGTACGAGGGTACGCCCGACACGCCGCGCCCCGAGTTCCGCGAAGGCCCACAGGCGTCGTGGCCCAAGGACCGCTTCTGGGACATCATCGAGCGCTACGGGGTGACGCAGCTCTATACCGCGCCGACGGCGATCCGTACCTTCATGAAGTGGGGCGCCGACGAGCCGTCGCGCCACGATCTGTCGTCGTTGCGGGTGCTCGGGTCGGTCGGTGAGCCGATCAATCCCGAGGCGTGGATGTGGTACCACGAACACATCGGTGGGTCGTCGTGCCCGATCGTCGACACGTGGTGGCAGACCGAGACCGGTGGCCACATGATCAGCCCGCTCCCCGGGGTGATCACCACGAAGCCCGGCTCGGCCACGTTCCCGCTCCCGGGAATCTTCGCGGAGCTCGTCGACGATGCCGGCAACCGAGTCGAGCGCGGCGGCGGGTACCTCACGCTGACGAGGCCCTGGCCGGCGATGCTGCGCGGCATCTGGGGTGATCCCGAGCGGTACGAGTCGACCTACTGGTCCGAGTACCCGGGCCGCTACTTCGCCGGCGACGGCGCGAAGATCGACGACGATGGCTACTTCTGGCTGCTCGGCCGGGTCGACGACGTCATGAACGTGAGCGGCCACCGCATCTCGACCACCGAAGTCGAGTCGGCGCTCGTCGACCACCCGGCGGTGGCCGAGGCCGCGGTCGTCGGTGCGAACGACCCGACGACCGGACAGGTGATCGTCGGGTACGTGATCCTGCGTGGCGCGTTCGAGGCGAGCGAGGCGCTAGGCGAGGAGGTCCGCCAGCACGTCGCGACGAAGCTCGGCGCGATCGCACGACCGAAGACGATCGTGCTCGTGCCCGACCTCCCGAAGACCCGCTCCGGCAAGATCATGCGCCGCCTCCTGCGCGACGTCGCCGAAGGTCGTGTCCTGGGTGACACCACCACGCTCGCCGATCCCGCGGTGGTCGAGGAGATCCGTCGACGCGCCGAGAGCGCGCCGCAGGAGGACTGAACGCCCGTGGCAGAGGAGCCGCCGAACTGGCGCTGGCGGGATGGTCCCGTTTCCGCCGGTCCGACGATCGTGTTCGACATGGACGGCGTGCTGTCCGACGCGGCCGGTCGCCAGCACTACATCGAGTACCCGTTCCCCGACTGGGAGGCGTTCTTCTGGGCGTGCGGCGAGGACGACCTCATCGCCGAAGTCGCCCGCCTGCTCGAGGTCCTCGACCACGATCACCGCGTGGTGTTGCTCACCGCACGGCCGATCCGCGTGCAGATGCAGACGCTGGCCTGGCTCGACCGTTACCAGCTGCGCTGGGACCTGCTCGTGATGCGCGAGTTCGGCGACTACATGGCGTCGCGGATCTTCAAACAGCGCAGCGTCGCCGAGTTGCGTGACTACGGGTTCGACCTGCGCCTCGCGTTCGAGGACGATCCCCGAAACGTGCACATGTTCCACACTCAAGGTGTTCCGTGCATCTACATCCACTCGGGGTATTACGACTGAGAGCGTGCTCAGCGCTGTTGGAACGTGGCGACTGCGAGCGGCGTTCACTGGCAGTGCACGACAACGCAGCGCACGACAACCAATGACCGGGGTACGAGTTCGAGATGATCAACAACCTGAAAACAGCGGCACTGCTGGCGGGCATGGGTGGCCTCTGCATGGCGGTGGGATCCGCGTTCGGTCAGGGTGGCCTCTACATCGGCTTGATGATCGGGCTCGTGTTCGTCGGTAGCTCGTACTGGTTCAGCGACAAGCTCGCGATCATGTCGGCCCGAGCAAAAGAGGTGTCCGAGGCCGAGATGCCCGAGTTCTATTCGGTGGTGCGCGACCTCACGCAACGCAGCCAGATCCCGATGCCACGGCTCTACGTCTCGCCGAGCCCGCAACCGAACGCGTTCGCGACCGGCCGCAATCCGCATCATGCCGCGGTCTGCATCAACCAAGGTCTGCTGCAGTACCTGTCATGGGACGAGATCCGCGGTGTTCTGGCCCACGAGATCTCGCACGTGCACAACCGCGACATCCTCACCTCGTCGGTCGCCGCGGCGCTGGCGATGGGCATCACGTCACTTGCGCGGATGGCGATGTGGGGCGCGATGCTCGGCGGCGGTGGCAACGACGACCGCGAAGGCGGACTGTTGGGTGGTCTCCTGATGATGATCCTCGCGCCGATCGCCGCGATGCTGCTCCAGATGGCGCTCAGCCGAAATCGCGAGTTCGAGGCCGACGCGTCCGGCGCCCGACTGCTCGGCACGGGCGAGCCGCTGGCGAGCGCACTCGAGAAGCTCGAGCTCGGGGCGCAGCGCATCCCCGTGAACGTCAACCCCGCGCAGGCGCAGGCTTACATCGTCAATCCGCTCCGCACCCAGTCGATGGCACGCCTGTTCTCGACCCACCCCGACACGGCCGAGCGGGTCGCCCGGCTGCGCTCGCAGAGCTGGCAGTTCAGCTAGTCCCTGAAGCCTCAGTCTCGGAAATTGCCGAACTGGAGCGGGATGCCGAAGTCGTGCTCGGTGCAGGCAGTGATCACCGCTTGCAGGTCATCGCGCTTCTTGCCGATCACCCGCACCTCGTCGCCCTGGGTCTGTGACTGGATCCCTTTCACCGCGAGGGTCTTGATGAACTTGTTGAGCTCTTTCGCCTTCTCGGAGTTGATCCCCGCGACGAGCGTCGCGACCTGACGGACGGTGCCGCCCGCGGCGTCTTCGACCTTGCCGTACGAGAGCGCCTTCATCGAGATCCTGCGCTTGACCATCTTCTCCTCGAGCACCTGACGGAGGGCGGTCAGGCGGTCGGACGAAACGGTTCGCAGCGTGATCTCGTTGGTGCCGAGCTCGATCGCCGAGTCGGTCCCCTTGAAGTCGAAGCGGGTCGTGATCTCGCGTGACGCCTGGTCGACCGCGTTGCGGATCTCCTGCTCGTCGACCTCGCTCGAGATGTCGAAGCTCGCCATGTCGTGTCCTCCTGGTCAGGGCCGTTCCGCTATCGTCTCATTCTCCTGGGTCGGTGCCCGAGTGGCCAAAGGGAGCAGGCTGTAAACCTGCCGGGTTCGCCCTACGGAGGTTCAAATCCTTCCCGGCCCACCACTGAGAATGCCGATGCGCGGGGCTGTCGAGACATCGGCCGCCCCGCGTTTCGCGTGGCGGCGAGTCGCGGTCGGGTACCGTCCGCGGCATGGCGCCGACCCTCGCAGCCGACCCGACGGTCGAGCGGATCCAACTCGACGACGACTCGTGGGTCGACCTGATCCGTGGCTTCGTGATCGACGGTGACGAGGTGCATGACGAGGTGGTCGGCGCCACGCGGTGGAGTGCGCAACGGGTGTACCGCTACGACCACTACGTCGAGGTCAATCGTCTGAGTGCTTCCTGGCACCGCGGCGATCCGGTGCCCCACCCGGTGCTGCTCGACGCGCATCGCTGGCTCCAGTCGCGCTACGCGGTGCGCTTCGACGGGTTCTCGCTCGTGCGCTATCGCGACGGGCGCGATGGCCAGGGGTTCCACCGCGACCGCGAGATGCGCTGGCTCGACGACACGGTGATCGGCGTGCTCACACTCGGTGCCACTCGACCGTGGCTGTTGCGTCCGAGGGCGAATCGCAACGACCACAACCTGCCGATGCGCGGAGCGACGCACGACTTCGCCCCGGCGTCGGGTGACCTGCTCGTGATGGGCGGCCGCTGCCAGGCCGACTGGGAGCACTCCGTCGCGCCGGTACCGACCCGCCGGATCGGCGACCGGGTGTCGATCCAGTGGCGTTGGACGTCGCGGCGCGGTCGGCCCGAGCAGGGCGCGGACTGGGCTGCGCCGCGGCGCTACGGCCAAGGCTGATCAGCGCGACCTTGGGCTGCTCAGCTGAGCAGTCGCTCCATCACGACCACGTCGAGCCACCTGCCGAACTTCCGCCCGACCTCGCGCTCGTGACCGACGATCTCGAAGCCGTGGAAGGCGTGGAGATTGATCGATGCCTCGTGGTCGCCGACGATGCGGGCGATCATCGCGTGGAAACCGTGCTGCTCGGCGCGTTCGACCAGGTCGCCGAGGATGGCGCGGCCGATCCCGCGCGCCTGGGCGTCGCGATGTACGTAGACCGAGTCCTCCACGGTCGTCGAATACGCCGGGCGCTCCTTGTACGGCGAGACCGATCCGAAGCCGACCACGACCTCGTCTTCGGTGGCCACGATCGCGGCGTGGACGCCGGATCGTTCGGTGAGCCAGAGGCGCTGCTCGTCGAGGGTGCGGGCGACGAGGTCGAACGTCACCGTCGAGGTGGTCACCTCGACGTTGTAGATCGCACTTATCGCCTCGGCGTCATCGAGCGTCGCGGGTCGCAGCATCACGCCGATCGACTGTACCGGTGCCACGCTCAGCGTCGACGACCTTCGGCTCGACGAGCGACAACGCGCCGGTCATGGCCTCGAGTCGGGCCCATGCGCACACCGCGTCGTCGGCGGTCAACAGCACGATCTGCTGGTGTTCCGAGGATCGGATGAGCAGTTCGAGCATCGCCGGTGTCGCCGTGCCGTCGATCGCCGAGAACGGCTCGTCGAACAGCGCCGGAAAGCTCTCGTTGCCGGAGCCGACCGACCGGAGCGCGTTGAGTCGACGTGTCACGGTGTGGGCGAGCGCCCCCACGTCGTTGCGCGACTCGCTGGTCATGCCCGGATGGTTCACGCCGATGACGTCGTTGCGCAGCCGCACCGCCGCGTCGATCTCGTCGCGGTGCAGGAGTGCCCATCCCACGTCGATGTCACCGGCAACCACGCTCCAGCGCCGCATCGACTCGCGCTGGTTCTCGGCGGCCTGCATCATGTCGCGGCGTGCGCGATCCGAGCTCAGTAGACCGTTGACGCGCTGCAGGTGGAACCCCAGATACGACTGGGCGCCGGCACCGGCGAGCGCCTCGTCCTCGTCATGGTGTGCTGCGACCATGGCCCGCCACGTCATCACCGACATCGCGGTCGCGACGAGCGCCAGGAGGATGAGGGGGACGGCGGCCACGAGTCCGAGGTACCAACTGATCGGCACGACTCCGACGCCGGCGAAGCCGGAGACGTAGAAGGTGGCGGTGCGTCGTTGCTCGAATCGCGTCTCGCGCTCTTCGAACCGGGCATGGCGCGCCTCGATCAGCTCGATCACGGCAGCGTCCTCGGCACTGGTCCCGAGCGCCTCCGACTCCTCGTCGACGCGCAACATCGCCGATCTCAGGGCCTCGGCGGCGACCCACAGTTCGGCCTGGTTGACCTGCGAGAGCCTGCGGACCTGTTCGTCGCGCTCGCTACTGGTGACCAGATCGGACGCCGAGAAGCGCATGGCCTCGCGCGCCGACCGGGCATCGAGCCCGACCCGCGAGAGCAGATCCACGTGGCCCTCGGCATCGGCGAACTGGGCGGTCACGTCGACCGCCGCGTCGACGTCGACGACCTGGTGCGCAGCGCCGTGGGGACGGAACACGGCGAAGTGTGATCCCGAGTCACTGACGACCTCGAGGTGGACCCCGGCCCGACCCGAACCGAGCGAGCCGACCAGCTCGTTGACGAGTGCGTCGCGCTCCATCTGGCCGACACCGGAAACGACCGTGAGGCGCGGGTGGAGTTCGAGCGTGAAGGCGTTGCCGCCCGCTTCGATCACCAGCCGTTCGAACCGCACGAGGTCCCCATCGGCATTCGGTGCCCTCGACCTTGAGTGCGGTCGCTGCGACAGCCGTCGGGCGGTCACTGAACCTCCGGAGGCCGCAAGTGCTGCTGCTACAGTGACCGACCGGTCGCCACCACCTGTGGTGGGTGGCGTCGTGCCCCCTTAGCTCAGTCGGCAGAGCGTTTCCATGGTAAGGAAAAGGTCGTCAGTTCAATTCTGACAGGGGGCTCTGTACTTCGCCGACCCTTCCGGGTCGGACCCGAATCACGGTGGCGTAGCTCAGTTGGTGAGAGCACTCGGCTCATAATCGAGGGGTCGTCAGTTCAAGTCTGACCGCCACCACCGGTCCCGCACGCGGGGCGGCACACCCGATGCGTACGCATCCAGATCAAGGAGCAGTTCCATGGCCAAGGAGAAGTTCGAGCGGACGAAGCCGCATGTGAATGTGGGGACGATGGGTCATATTGATCATGGGAAGACGACGTTGACGGCGGCGATTA